>DATNQR010000116.1:0-4486 GCA_036703905.1 Thermosynechococcaceae cyanobacterium | reverse complement strand
CGTGGTGTTGAGCAGATCTAGGGTAATTTGCCGGCGATCGGCGCTGCGGGATTGGCGAATTTCGGGAGCGCTGCCACTGGTGCGAACAAAGATGCCATCCGGCGTAACCTGAATTGCCTGAAGCTGAGTGCTGCTCTGGCTGGAGCTTGGCGTTGTGGGGTTTGGTGTTGTGGGGTTTGGCTGGGTTGCCACCGCAGAAAGCTGCGGCGTAGGGATCTGAACCGTCCACTGCCGAGCAGTAATGCCCCGAAATTTTACCTGGGTTGGATCGATCGTGTAGCCCGGAGCAAGCTCCACCACGATCCGAGTAGTGCCGCGATCGAACTGGCCCACGCGGATGTTCTGAATCGCGCCGCTTCCTGACTGGCTCATGGCTGGTCTACCCAACACAATCCCCGGCAGGTCAATCACTAGACGAGTGGGATCGGGGAGGAGTTGCGCTGTGGGCTGCACATCTTGGTCGGTGGTGAACTCCAGTTGGTTCTGGTTCGCATCGAACCGCCAGGTTTCCAGTTTCGATGCGTCGGCGGCAGTAGGCAGCAAAACTAGAGAGGACACAGCCGCCAAAAAAAGAGAGGGAAAATGTTTCACGGTATCTCGTTTAGTCTTTCAGAACGCTAGACAACAGCCAGAACATCGCACCGTTCACTCACATCACCTTTTCAACACTGGTCTGGATTCAGTCGCTTGGACAGCCGCCTTTCCATTCCTCGACTAATCATGCAGGAATGAAATCATAGGGCTTTAGCTAAGAGGAGATCTGAAAAGATCTGGTCTGATGTGTTCAACACCCTTGAATCCCCCTGATCCCTAAAAAGGGAACTGGATTTTTCAGCCCTCTTAGGAAGGGGATTTAGAGAGCTTTCACACTTTGCTACAGTCGATCGGACTGCTCAAATCTCCTCTAAGACTCCAGTTTGATCGTCTCGGTTCAACCCTTTCACTCAGCCAGGCGACTAATCCGGTCAGTTTCAAGGTCGATCGCTTCAGCGATCGCTGGGTTGAATTCAACGCTTTCGGCTGGCGCTGGAAGAGACAACTGACCTGACGTGACCCTCCACGTTTAGTTTCAATTTCAGGCGATCCTGTGGAATTCCAACTACTCATCTACATCCTGAACAGAGATATTTATACCGAGTCTGTGCCAAGCCATTCCTCAGTCACTGCATTCCTCAGTCACTTACTTATGAGGGCGCAAACTGCTGTAAGACTATAGCCGAAGTCGCCAGCGCGATCGCAGTTCCTCAACTAACAATTGATAATCGTCATCGTTAGTGATTATTAGATTCTGATGACTCTTCAACCCAGTTCAACAAGCCCTAGAGATCAATTGTTGATTTCAGAGGTTGTGGGTTCTGGCGCAGGTTCAGAGTCAGCATCGTCCAGCTTGAAGGCCAACCGCAGCAACGGTGGAGCCAGAAACGTTGTCAAAATCACCATGATGATGATGGCGGCTTCCAGGGATTTCGTCAGCGCGCCACTGGCGGCCCCCACCGAGGCAAACACCAACCCCACTTCGCCACGGGGAATCATACCCACGCCGATCGCTAGGCGATTAATCCCTGGTTGCCCAAACACAGCCAAGCCTGTCACCGCTTTGCCCAGGAATGCCACGAGAACCAGAAACCCCGCCATAATCAAGCCTTGCTGGTTCTCCGGCACAAACGGATTCAGTACGCTGAGATCCGTTCTGGCCCCCACCACCACAAAGAAAATGGGCACAAGCATATCAGCCACTGGAACCACCTGCGCCTGAATCTCCTGCCGCTTATCGGTTTCTGCCAGCACCAGTCCGGCAGCGAACCCGCCTAGAATCGCCTCTAGGTGAATCACCGTCGCTACATAGGACAGGACAAAGGCAAAAATCAGCGAGGACAGGAGAACTTGTCCGCGGGTCTGCATTCGATCGACAAGCGCCACAAACATTGGACTCAGCAGCCGCCCCAGGACGATCGCCCCTACCAGAAAAGTGACTGATGTGAAGATCAAATAAACCACATCGGAGACTTCCACCTGACCATCCCGCGCCAGACTGGCTACCACTGCCAGCACAATGATCCCCAGCACATCATCCGTCACCGCTGCCCCAATGATGATCTGCCCTTCCCTAGAGGAGAGACGCTGAAGCTCCGACAGCACTTTTGCTGTAATGCCAATGCTGGTGGCCGTCAGGGCCGCCCCCGCGAAAATAGCCGGAATCGTCGCTACCTGAAACAGCAGCATCAGCCCCGCCGTGCCCAAAGCAAACGGGACAACCACTCCCACGCAGGCCACCGCGATCGCCTGAGGCCCCACCCGCAGCAGTTCTCGCAGATCCGACTCCAGCCCAATCTCAAACAGCAGAATCACCACGCCAACTTCCGCCAGCACCGAGATCACTTCACTCTGAGACTGGAACACGATCGGCAGCGCCTCCTGACTCAACCCAGCCGTCTCTCGCAGTAGGCTCATCAGCAGAGAGCTAGCAGCATCGCCGCCGCCTTCAGCAAAAACCAGCAGGTGCAGCGCCGACACGCCCACCACTACACCGCCAATCAACTCCCCCAGCACCGGGGGCAAATTGATTCGAGCGCAGAGTTCACCCCCCAACTTACTGGAGAGATAGATGATCACTAGGCTCAGCAGCACGCCTGCCAGCACCAAAGAGGCGTTCTCGGCCTCAGCCGCCACTGCCAGCAGCAAGGAATTAGCGGTGGGTAAGAGCGGAAAATCCCAATCCATGAAGCACACCATCAGTTCTGCAAGCGTCCTTTCCACTTTACAGGTCGCTATGCTGCTTCAGGGATTGCTTAGTCAGAAGCTTGAAAGCTACTGACGGCGGGCTGAGGTTCCATCTGGCGCCCAGCCAAGTAGAGTAGCTTTCGCTCTGGAAGCTGGTGGCCATGCGAGGATCGCCGCCCACCACCTATCCCAAAATGTCCTGAATTGCTTGGGGTAGCGAGGGTAGAGGTTTGGTTTCCGTCCAGATCAAACCTCTAAAAGCTGTGGAATAGGTTGCCACCGATCGTGGTGCCGTGCCCAACGATCGTTCTGGCATCGTTGGCGCGGCGGTGTTCTGAGCAAAAGATGGAAGCGCAGCGAGGGCAACCGGAAGTAGGATGAGTCCAGGCAGAACAACGCTCATGAGGGGCAACACATGAGAGGCAACACTGCTATGAGATTCTTCTGTGAAATCTTTCAGTTGACCAGCTAATCCGTCAAGCGTTAGCCCACAGCCTGACCAATGGATTTGCCGATCGTCTATCATCCCGATTATGTCGCGCCCCTGCCAGAGGGACACCGTTTTCCAATGGCTAAGTTTCGGCTGCTGTCTGAGATGCTTCTGGAGGACGGAGTGGTTGGGCAATCGCAGTTCCATACGCCCGATCGACCGAGCCTGAACTGGGTGGAGCAAGTTCACACACCGGAGTATGTACGAGACTACTGCGAAGGCACACTCGACCCCAAAGCCCAGCGCCGAATTGGGTTGCCTTGGAGTCCGGCGCTGGTGAACCGCACCTGTGTAGCTGTGGGCGGCACGATTCTGACAGCGCAACTTGCTCTGCAACATGGATTAGCCTGCAACACCGCCGGGGGAACTCACCATGCCTTTCCAGACTACGGCTCCGGTTTTTGCATCTTCAACGATCTGGCGATCGCTGCCCGCACCTTGCAGCACCTGAAGCTAGTGCAGAAGATCCTGATTGTGGATCTGGATGTGCATCAGGGCGACGGCACAGCGCTGATCTTCCAGAACGATCCCAGCGTTTTCACTTTCTCCATGCACTGCGAGGTGAATTTTCCGGGCACAAAGCAGCGCAGCGATCTAGATGTGCCCTTGTCAGAAGGTATGGAGGACGAGGATTATTTACAGACTTTAGCTAGATATCTGCCTGACTTGTTGACTCAGGTGAAACCCGATCTAGTTCTGTACGATGCAGGTGTTGACCCCCACATTGGCGATCGTCTAGGCAAACTAGCGCTCACCAACACAGGACTTTTCCGCCGCGAGATGCAAGTGCTAAGTACCTGTTTGGGACTGGGCTACCCGATCGCCTGTGTGATTGGCGGTGGCTATGCTGAGGACTTGCGATCGCTGGTCTACCGCCACTCCCTCCTGCACCGCGCCGCCAGCGAAGTCTATCAGCAGTACAGCTTGGGCTGAACGGGTCGGCGGAATGATCCTCTGGGTAGACTGCTCCCACGATCGAACCTGAAACAATGGGGAGCGACTCGGAGCCGGGCAAGGACTTGTGAACTTTAACTTTTTTGATCTGTTTTGGATTTTCTTGGTGTTCTCTTCGCTGCAACCGTTGTGGCAGCGCCGCCAGACCGGGGCTCGACGCACCAGCGCATTGCGAGAGTTCGAGCAGCAGCGCCGTAGCCGCACCATCTTGCTGATTCATCGTCAGGAATCCATTAGCCTGTTGGGAATTCCTCTATCGCGCTACATCTCGATCGAGGACTCAGAGCAAGTGCTGCGGGCAATTCGGCTTACGCCGCCGGA
>DATNQR010000115.1:0-3013 GCA_036703905.1 Thermosynechococcaceae cyanobacterium | reverse complement strand
CACCAGCCTCTACCCAACGCCAGTCTGGAGGCAGTCCAGCAAACCTGGGGATTTGAAGATACTGCCAAGATTGCCCCCAGAGCGCTCCGGGCGATTCTAGTGGATTTTCAGAACGGAGAGCAGTCTAACGTTCGTCGCGCTTTTGGCTACACCACAATTTTTCAACCCAAGAAGTCGGTGAGTCGGGCCCAGGCGGCGGCAGCGCTCTGGTATTTCGGCTACCAGAGTGAAGGAGTGTCGGCTCAGGAAGTGCTGAAGGGCGGCGAATCGCTGAAGGGCGGTCAGACAGGGAAGAAGGGTGGATAAGTAGAATTCACAGTCCACGATCGCAGACTGAATCTATAGTTATGCCGCTCTAAGTCTTCTGTTATGCAGTTTCAACATTAGGCCTGCTGAGATGGAGATCATGACCAGAAGATTTCTGCTGCGTGATTTCATTGAGTCAGATCGAGCGCCATTTCTGGACTATCAAGCTGATCCGCGCGGTCAGACGTTCTACGAACCAGTCCAAGCCATTCCTGAACAGGCAGCACGTTTGTTCGAGTCCTTTCAGATGTGGGCTTCTGCTCGCCCTCGCCTCAACTACCAACTTGCGATCGTGCAGCGACAGGAACCTTATGCACTTGTCGGCTGCTGCGGACTACGAAGAACAGAGGGCAGTCCTAGGGAGATGAAACTGGGGATTGAACTTGCACCAACCTATTGGGGTCGCTACGCTTACGCGATCGAGGTTGGGTGTGCCCTGCTCGACTTCGGGTTTAGGGAACTAAGGTTGGATGTAATCTCCGGCTCCACCGTGAGCGCGAACGTGCGAATCTCTCGGCTGGCAGAGTGGATTGGAGCAGAAGTGGTTGCGATGCGGCCGGGTTCCTCGTGGATGTCTGAGCGAGGTTGGAGCGAGGTAGATTGGCAAATCACAAAAGAGTGGTGGCAGCATCGCACCCATTGCGTGATACCCGTGATATGAGAACTGTGGCGCGCCAGACGACCGCAAGCCCAAGTGAAGCTCGACACCAGCAGACGGCGTTGAGCTTCACCGTTATGCTGAAGTCAGCTTCATCTTTGCGAGGGCAACCCGGATGACTCTATCAACCCGTTCACCCGCGATCGAGATTGGCTACCCTGACGGCGACGGACAGCCCATGAGCGAAAGTGATCCCACCCGTGATTATCTGATCTACGCTGTCTCCACGCTGGATCTCTACTTTCGCGATCGACCCGATGTCTATGTCTCTGGCAATCTGTTCATCTACTACAAACAAGGTCTGCCCGATGCGGTCGTCTCCCCCGATGCTTTTGTGATTTTTGGAGTCGAGAAGAAAAAGCGCCGCAGCTACAAAGTTTGGGAAGAAGGCGGCAAGCTCCCCGATTTTGTCCTGGAGATCACTTCTAAAACCACCCAGGAAAACGACGAACTCGAGAAGCCAGGAAAATACCAGCGCATGGGAGTGCTGGAGTATTTTCAGTACGACCCGACGGGCGACTACCTGCAACCTGCGCTCAAAGGCTCTCGTTTGGTGGATGGAGAATATCAGCCGATTCCGCGCAACCAATGGCCAGAGGGCACAGTGGTTCTCTACAGCGAGTCTTTGGAGCTAGAGTTGCGGCTGCTGCCAGGAGGCGAACTGCGGTTCTACGATCCTCAAACGGGTCAGCGCTTAATGGATCACGCAGAAACCGATCGGGCCCGCCGCGAAGCTGAGCAAGCCCGCCGCGAAGCTGAACAAGCTCGCCTTGATGCGGTTCCCCGTCTCCTGGAGATGGGGCTGAGCGTTGAGCAAGTAGCGACAGCATTAGGGCTGACGGTGCAGGGAATCGAGGAAGGGAGATAGGAGCTAGGGAGAGGAGGAAGGAATAAAATTCAAAACTTACCACTCCGACTTGAGCCGACCTATGCGATCGCTTCCTCAATACCTCTTTGCGCTGGTGCTGTGCCTGACGATCGGACTAAGCGCAATCGCCCAAGCCCCGACTGGCGATCGATTCATGCAGCAGGGCGCACAGCAGTATCAGACGGGACAGATTGAGGCAGCCATCGGCTCTTGGCAAGAGGCACGGACGCTCTATCAGCAGGAGAAGAGTCCAGCAGGTGAGGCGATCGCGCTAACCAACCTGGGAGCAGCTTACCTGCGGCTGGAACAGTATCGCCCTGCGATCGCACCTCTGGAGGCTCTGCTGCCGTTGGCGCGGTCGTTGCAGGATACCAAAACTGAAGCTCAGGCGTTGGGCAATCTAGGCATTGCCTACAAAGCGCTGGGCAACTACGGCAAATCGGTTCAGGCGCACCGTCAGGCGGGTAAGCTGATGCGATCGCGAAGCGACCTGCAAGGATTGGGACAGGTGTTGGCAAACTTGGGCAACACTTTTGAAGCATTGGGGGACTACGACAGCGCGATCGTGTCCTACCAGCAGAGTTTGCGGCTGGCACGTCAGGTAGGCGATCGACTGGGCGAAAGTTCTGCTCAGAGCAATCTAGGAGCCGTTCTAGCCAGCACCGAGCAGTACGATTTGGCAATTGCAGCGCTCAAAAATAGCCTTGCTATCAGTCAGGCGATCGGCAGCAAGACAGAGCAAGCCGGAGCACTGATCAACCTCGGCTCGATCTATCAGGGCCGGGGCGATCGTCCTCAGGCGATCCAGTCTTATGAGCAAAGTTTGACGCTCGCCCGCAGGTTGAAGAGTCGAGAACTGGAGGCTCAGGCGTTGGGTAGCCTGGCGCTGGTTTATGAAGATGGGAAAGACTTCGATCGAGCAATCGATTTGCACCGCCAGAGCCAGGCGATCGCCCAGACGCTTAGCAATCCAGAACTGCAAGCGCGATCGCTCAACAATTTGGGGCACGCCCTGCTAAGTGCAGGCAAACTCCCTGCCGCTGCCGCTCAACTTCGGGCCGCCGTTCAGCTTCTGGATACCCTCCGCCCCGACCTCAGCGACACCTACCGTGTCTCCATCTTCGACACGCAAGTTCATACCTACAACCTACTCCAGCAAATCCTGATTGCCGACAACCAGC
>DATNQR010000114.1:0-14724 GCA_036703905.1 Thermosynechococcaceae cyanobacterium | reverse complement strand
ACAGCAAGCTGTCTACTTTCCAGGGCATTGAGTTTCTAGAACAGCAGCTACAGAGCAATCCCAGTCGCCAAACCATCATCCTGCAACCGTTGGACGATCACGCGCTCGTACTGCGAAACTACCGAAAATCGAGCGCTGCCTACACACGCTACCTGGCAGCCTCAGACAAAGCCGATCCCGACCGAGCCGCCGCTTGGGGTAATTTGGCATTAGCCTACAGCAAGATAGGCGACTTCCAGCCCGCGATCGAGTTTCAGCAGCAGGCGATCGCTCTCAAACGCGCCCAGAAAAGTGGAGAACTCAACAGCTATATCAGCATTCTGGGAGAGTTTTATAACGCTCAGGGAGCCAACGAAAAAGCGGGGGAGACTTTTGGTCAGTTGGCCCAATCTGCCGCTGATCGCAATGATGTGTTCTGGGCGATCGAAGGCACGAAGGGCATGACCACAAGCTATGCCGGGCGTTGCTGAATGACGCTATGAATGAATGATGGGATTCTCGACAGGGAGAGCTTTTGCAACAGGTTCACCGCCAAAATTCATATCAGAATTCAGCAACGCCGCTATGCCGCTCTGGGCAGCATTTCCAAAGCATAAGAGGCACTCAAAGATGCTATCAACCTAACTCAGCTGCTTGAGCCAAGCCTCAGACCGACCCTCAAGCGCGACCTGATCAATCGCCTCAGCCTCGTTGCACGCCGTTCTTGAGTTGGTACAAGACCCCGTCTAGAATCTGGCGTTTTGTCCAGCGTGGGGGGC
This sequence comes from Thermosynechococcaceae cyanobacterium, assembly GCA_036703905.1. GTDB lineage: Bacteria > Cyanobacteriota > Cyanobacteriia > Leptolyngbyales > Leptolyngbyaceae > DATNQR01. The sequence continues at coordinate 13,966 of DATNQR010000114.1, read as the reverse complement.
AGGTGCGTTTCTTTCGCGGCAACAAAGGTGCGATGATTTCCCACTCTTTGTCGCTTAAGCTGCTGGAGTATGCCCTTGCTAGTTCTCGCTTTTCCTTTCTCCATTTGGGTGCTGCGGTAGTCGTGGAGAGGCTTGCAGTTGTGGCTGGCATGAAGGGAGTTTTGTAAGTTGAGATCCTCGACTTCTGCCTCAAGTTTAGACATCAATCAGGATAAACCCAAGAAGTCAGGGATCTGGGTTGCGCGTGGAGTGGAGATCTCTGACTTCTGCCTCAAGTTTAGACATCAATCAAGATGAACCCAAGAAGTCGGGGATCTAGGTTACGTGGAGTGGCAAGATCTCCGACTTCTGCCTTAAGTTTAGACATCAATTGGACAACTCAGGAAGTCGGGGATCTGGATTGTGCGTGGAGTGGCAAGATCCTCGACTTCTGCATCAGTTAGCCCATCGATCGCAGAAAACTTAAAGAAGCCAGAGATCTCGTCTCCCTAGCTTCTTGGAGCGACTCTAACCAGCAGCTTGAGTGACTTCTACAGCCCCAGCAGGTCATCTAGCTCATCCAGGGCTTCGCTTCTAGCACGATTGGAAGCGCGCTGGGCCGCCAGAGGAGCGATCGATCCATTCTCGGCAGGCGCACCCTCCAGAGGCGCTGGCCCTTGCAGATAGGTATCAGAGTACTTGCGGAACACTGCTTCCACTGCGGCTCTGGCGTTCTTCAGCCCCCATTCCTGGGCAATCAAGTTCGCCTTCTCCATGACATCAGGACTCAGCCTTATTTTGTTGTCATACATAGCTGCGCTCCATTCGGTAGAGGAAACAGTCCGCGCACATTGGCAAATTGGGGATCGCCCATGATGGCAAACAACCGCCGCCCTGACAGTCGCTCCGAGATCAAATGGGTGCTGCCGCCCGTGACTAGAAAGCGAGTGACTCGCGCCATGTAGGGAGTGTATTGAGCTTTGATGGTTTGGAAGATTCCCTTAAACCAGGGATCGAGGTACTCCTCCAGCCAGGGTTCCCAGGTGAGGTCGGTGTCTGCGTAGGTGTGGTCGTTGCGGAACCCGTCCATCACCAGGCTGGAGTCGGCCGTTGTGCCCAAGACATCAGTGAGGCGACGATCGAAGCTAATTGCAGTGGCCAATTCGTAGGCTCCGCCCCGATCCATAACGTTCTCGTCGATGACATCTCCTTCTTCGTCCACCAGTCGCGTGATCCAGGTTCCGCCGCCAATGTCTACAACGATCGTGTATCCAGTGTCGGGGATCAGTCCCAGGCGCTGAGCGTGGCGGTAGGCTCCCATGCCTTCACGCTCCACCACCACCTCATCCACCATGACGCGATATTCCAATCCGTTGCGCTTGAACTGATGAAATCCCAAAAGCTGGTGCTGAATCGCTTCCTGTGCTTTGCCAGGTTCGGGAGTGCTGGCGTAGACGTTGAGGGAGAACTCCGTCTCTCCCTCCCAGGGTTCCAGGCAAGCGTAGAGGTGTAGCCGAGCCAGATCCACCTTGTTTTCCACGACGGTTTGCTGCTGTCGTCGGTATTTGTAAGCCTGGGCCCCAAAGTGGTAGCGTGTGCCGTCGGGTAGCTCGATCAACGGGGAAGCGTCAGAGCAGCGGACAGCATCGCGACCGAGGGGAAGCTGGAACCGCACTGATCGAATTGCCTTTGGATGATGACTGCCGTCCCAAAATTTCAAGTCATAATTTCCAGCATCCAGGGCCAGCGATCGCGTAGTGGTGATTTTGGACTCTCTAGAGCTTCTTGCTTGTTTAATAGTTGTTGCCATGAATTGACCTCCCTTTATTTAGATGTTTGTGCCCTTAAAATTTGTGCTAATTTGTGCTAATCCGTCCCCAATTGCAGTCATCTTCGCCCAGTAGTACACGTGTACTGTACCACAACATTTCAATCTTGCAAATAGAGTTTCGCAAAGCCTGGGATCGAGGGATCGAAAAGTCGAACTAGGCATAGTCGGGACTGGTTTTGGTTAAGCACGATCGTCTATCTCTGAGGCATAGTGGGGGTAGACCTCTCGACTTCAAAACCCTTTATTCAGAACCTCTATGGAGCTGAGTAACGATCAACTGGGATTTGATCGCTTAACCTGTGGAGAACTGCACCTCCAGTCGATCGACCTGCTGTCTGTTCTGGAGGAAAGCTTGAGGCAACTCAATTTCCAGCTACAGGAACAGCAAACGGAGGTAATGGTGGGGCAACCTTTGAATTGCGTTCTGGCTGATCGCCCCTTGCTGATTCAGGTCGTCACGCACCTGATCAGCAACGCCATCAGGTTTGTGTCAGCCCAACCGTCGAGCCTCCAGATTTATTCTCAGGAGGAGCAGGGCTGGGTGCGCTTGTGGTTTGCCGACAATGGCATTGGTATTGCGCCAGAGCATCAGGAACGGATTTTTGGGCGCTTGCCCAGCAGCGATCGCCCTGGAACGGGCGCTGGGCTAGCGATCGTTCGCCAGGGCATGGAGCGTATGGGCGGTCAGGTTGGCGTGGAGTCTCAGTTGGGGCAAGGCAGTCGCTTTTGGATCGAGCTACCCGCCGCCTAAGCCCAATCGAATCACGCTCCCACAAGCAGAGCAAATCTAAGTACCCTGGAGAAACAGACTTACAAGTAGTGCATTCCCATGACTCCGCGAATTCTGATCTGGCATCGCAACGACCTACGATCGCACGATCACGAACCGCTTCACGCCGCGCTTCAGGCTGGGGCGCAAGTTATTCCGGTCTACTGTTTCGATCCACGCCAATTCGGGGAAACTTTCTTCGGTTTTCCGAAAACTGGGGCCTTTCGGGCCCAATTTTTGCTGGAGAGTGTCGCCGATTTGCGTCAGTCGCTGCGATTGCTGGGGAGTGATTTGATTGTGCGATCGGGTTTGCCCGAAGTCGTGATCCCAGAGTTGGCGCAGCAATTGGAGATTAGCGCTGTTTACTACTATCGTGAAGTCACTTCTGAGGAGTTGCGCGTTGAACGCAAGCTGCGGGAGGCGCTGGAGCAGCAGGGCGTTTCGCTGAGAGGTTTTTGGGGCACGAACTTGTTTCACCCGGACGATTTGCCCTTTGTCCCCGCCGACACACCCGAAGTTTTCACCAGCTTCCGCAAGCAGGTTGAGCGATCGGCTACCGTGCAGCCCACTGTGCCGACTCCGACTAAACTTCTGCCTCTGCCCACCGTGGAAGCAGGAGAACTGCCCCAGCTTGAGGATTTTGGACTGGAAGTGCCTGGGCTGGACGATCGAGCCGTTCTGCCTTTCAAAGGCGGCGAAACCGCAGGCAAAGCGCGACTGCACCACTACTTCTGGAAAGAAAGTCACCTCAAAATCTACAAAGAAACTCGCAACGGAATGCTGGGGGCAGATTATTCCTCCAAGTTCTCGCCCTGGCTAGCGTTGGGCTGCCTGTCCCCTCGCTTCATCTACGAGCAGGTGCAGGAATATGAGGCAACCCACATCAAGAATGATTCGACCTACTGGCTAATTTTTGAGTTGCTCTGGCGGGACTATTTTCGGCTGATTTGCACCAAGCACGGCGATCGCATTTTTCGACGATCGGGCTTGCAGGGAGTAGAAATTGCCTGGAAGCAGGACTGGGAGCGCTTCGATCTCTGGCGTGAAGGCCGCACGGGATTTCCGTTGGTGGATGCCAATATGCAAGAAATTGCGGCTACGGGGTTCATGTCCAATCGCGGGCGGCAAAATGTAGCCAGCTTTCTGACAAAAAACCTCGGCATTGATTGGCGCATGGGAGCCGAGTGGTTTGAGTCTCTGCTGATTGACTATGACGTGTGCAGCAATTGGGGCAACTGGAACTACACCGCCGGAGTGGGCAATGATTCCCGTGGCTTTCGTTTCTTCAACATCACAAAGCAGTCCAACGACTACGACCCTCAGGGCGAATACGTCAAGCACTGGCTACCCGCACTGGCTGGCCTGCCTGCCAGCAAGGTTCACGAACCCTGGAAACTTCTACCCGTGGAGCAACAGCGCTTTGAGGTGCGCTTAGGCGTGGACTACCCGCACCCGGTGGTGGATTTGTTCAAGTCGGCGGCTCAGAACGAACAGATTTATAATACTGCCTTGATCGTCCGCACTCCAATTCCAGAGGCTTCCGCCCCAAAAGGCGAGCGTAGCTCAAGCTCAAAAAGGCACAGTCAGCGCCGCCCCCAGTACCACAACGGCGGTGGTGTCTACGACGCCATGAATGACGATTGCCCCCGCTAACCGATTCGTCTCGCCGAATGCCAAAGCGTAAAACATGGAGGCGATCGTTGCCAGTCCTGCGTAAATAAACTTGTAAGTCAGAGGCGAAAGAGCACTACCGGGTGCGGGGTCGTTTCCTACATGGCATAGACCGAAGATGACAGAGCAAATCAGGGCTGAAGCTAAGACCAAGGCTCTACCAGACAATCGATCGTGGCTAAACTGCTGAAGCTGATCCCGGATTAAGGTCATTAAACCCGATCGAAATAAAACTTCCTCAAAAATGCCCACTCGAAAACTAAACAGAACAATGTAGCTCAGAAAGAACGTAACTTGATCCAAAAAAGTTTTGGGAGTTACTGTTCCGACAGAATAACCAAACTTCAGGATCAGCGCTACGGGAACTAGAACCAGAAACGCGAACACGATCGCGCCAATTGTGTAGAAGATGTCACGCGATCGAACCTGAAAACTGTAGCCAAAATGCTCTCGTTGCAATCCGAGTCCGTGAAATATCACCAAAACAAACAAGTTTAGGCTAATGAAAAGTCCGAAATTTAGTCTAGGCATTGAGAACCAGAACAAACTAAGTAAGCAGACTGCAAACAGCAGAAAATCAAGCAGTCTCAGGTGACGCTGAGGAGGTGTACTGTTTGAAGTTAGGCTTACAATCCCAAATATAAAAATATAGGCAAGGCCGACTAGATAGTTTGACTTCTCAAATTGAAAGCGATCGCTAAACGCTGATGTATTTATCAATCCGATGTAAAGAGAATTGAGCAACAGTAGGGACAGTAACTCAATGTTACGAAAGCTTCTGTTAGATGAGGCGGAAATTAGGTTTTGAGTTCGTTGAAATGCCTCTAGATCCAAGAACAGAAACGGAATTCTGAGAACTACAAATGTCGCTCCAATCAATAGGGCAGTGTTGAGCCAGAATTGATTGGGGACGATCGAGCTTTGCAGGTGATTGAGTAAGAGAAAGTTGTTAGGGTTAAGGCTCAGAACTTTTACGAGCGAAATATAAACGCCGAGTAGTCCGCAAATCGAGATTTGGAACCAGAAGCCAGCATTTTTCAAAAGAACTCTTTGAGCAAATCTAGAGCCTGATCGAGTTGCAAGAAAGAAAATTGGAGCGCCTGCAAAAACAACGAATGAAGCAGCTTCAACTAACTTTTCTATTACCGTCCAAGCTCGATCGCTGAACCCTAAGCGCAGAACGATCGCTCCAAACCAGACCAAGCAAGCGACGATCGCAACCCAAACTTCTCCTTCGCCATTGTAAGTTTGAGGATTAGCGAATTCAGCACGACGAATCAATAAGCGCAAGCTCATCTGAAGCGACTAGAAACTCTTGAAATCATATCATCCAGAAGCTAAACCTCAAGGAGCAGCCAAACGTCTGCCAAGAATTACTAGATCTCGCTGCACTTGTCCAAACTCCGCAACTTGAGGCAAATAGCCCCACTGCTCAAAGCCAAACTGCTCAAATAGTCTTAAACTCGGCTGATTCTCTGCGAAGATGAAACCCAGCAAAGTTTTGATCTGTAGAGTGGAACTGTGAGCGATCGCTCGCGCTAACAGAAGCTTGCCAATTCCCCGCCTTCGATGGTTAGGAGAGACATAAATACTCAGCTCGGCAGTGTGGCGGTAAGCTGGTCGCCCATAAAAGGGTTGAAATCCTAGCCAGGCAGCAGTTTCTTCCTCAAGTTCTATAACCCAAAGGGGATAGCGCTCCGGGGTGTGTTGACGGAACCAGTGAACCCGACTTTCAACAGAAACAGGCTCTAAATCGGCAGTCACAATTTGGTAGGGAACGGTGGCATTGTAGATAGCTACAATCGCGGACAAATCCGACTCTACTGCATCTCTGATCTTCATATTACTTTCTCACTCGATCGCGTTTTCTGTAGCCGTAGACAGACAGCTTAGGACCCTGGGTTTGAAGGGGGCAACGCCCTACGACATCGCCCTAACCTATGAGACTATGGCTATATATTGATCGAGGATGAAAAATGTGAAAGACAAATTGAGTACCCGCAGGAAAATCCACTAGTGATAGAAATCAAGATTGAGAGTTGAGACTTTGTGTAGAATCTAGCTGCTTGACTTGAAGTACTTCTTCTTGAGCCTGCTGAAAACTTTCTTTACGAACAACTTCAGCAGATGAGTTTTCGTGAGACTCCTAATCACTGAGGAGCCATGATCTTGATCAAAAAAGCAGTTAATATCGCTCAAAATAACCTTCAATCTCTCAAGGATATGGTTAGTGCGATGCTCCTCGAAGAATTGCTCCGATACATCGATCGACGTCCCTGATTGAACTGCTTTAAGAACGCGTTGCAGATCAAATTCTTTGGAGTAGCCTGCAATTTTGTAGCAGTTAAATCCCGGATCTAAATAGTCTGATAAACCTCCATTTACGCTGGAGAAAACCTGACACCCGCAAGCCATTGCCTCCATAGGCTGAAGTCCAAAACCTTCGCTGACCTTCTGCTGCGCCCAGTATTCAGCCGAGTCGTAGAGATAAACTTTAGCCCGATTGAACAAAGACGCTAAGTCAGCGACGTAGGAATCAATCACGCAAACATTACAATGCTGCTTTAGAGCAGGAACCAGTTTTTGCAGCAGATACTCAGAGGATTTTCGAGCCTGAATTAAAACATCTATGTCGCGATCGCCCTGGAAGTTCCGAAATTCTTCAGAGATCTGATTCGGTAAGTAGTAGATCAAAGAATTTGGCGATCGCTGTCCCCAATACCCCATTGTGTTCCGACTAACAGCAACGATCGGAATGCTGGAGGGGAGATTGAATCCGTAGCCTGAACTGTGAGCGTGATAAATCACAGGATAGGATTTAAGTTTTTTAACCAGAGCCGGTACATCAAACCCCCAACTGATGACGAAAATCACGTCTCCCAAATCTCGCTGCCGCAGCAAGTCGGGTAGAAACAAAACGTCTTTTTCGCGCTGGCGGTAAGTCACAGCCTCAGCCGGACAAATTTGCTGGGCCAGAGCGATCGTTTTCAGTTCTGCCCACAAACCTCCACAGGCAAATCTGCCGCCCATACCGGGAACTAAAAAGTAAAGTTTTCTCATGTTTGAGAGGGCTCAGATGCTGATCACCGTTTGCCATAAGGCTAATTCAAGACGGTGCCTCCTAGTTTCTCACAGCCTTGTTGCTTGCTCACCATTTTCCTAACGTTAGAGGAGGTTTTCTCTCAGCCTTTTCCCGATGAAAGCTTAAACATGCAGTGGTTGAGAGAGTTCAGCATCGCTCTTGTTGAGGGCGATCGCCGTCTTATTGATACGGTAGCTCTGCTTTCTTGTGTTGTAGATGCTGGTGTACCAAGTGCAGCGTTTGCAAACGTCTGGATAGTCTCCATGCTCATGCCGTTCGATCAAGTTGTCGATCGCTTCACCTGCCCAAATCTCTGACAATGAGGACTGCTTGAGATCGCCGATGATCAATTCTGCTTCTACATCTCGACAAGCACAAGCATTCACCTTGCCATTTGCTAGAATCACTGGCTTCATGAACAAAAGTTCGCAGGCTCCCCGTTTGTGAGGCGGCAACACTGGCTCTAAGCCGACTCGTCTTAGTGCTTCATCGGAAACCTTGCCTGCCCACGAGTCAAACGTCTCAATAGTTTGGATGCTCAGAATTCCTTCTTGAACTGCTTTCCAGCAGCTTTCCCAAAAGTCGCCAGCGCAGTTGGATGCGGGACAGCGAAGCGCTAGAGACAACCGAGGCGTTTTTGGAAGGCTACGCTTGAGAGCAAAGAATGCTTCGAGGTTTTGACGAACAAGCTCGTAGTAATCCACCCCCATGACGGCTCGATAGGTCTCTCGATCGAAACCTCCAAAGGACACCTGGATATGCAGCTTGTCTGCATACTTTACCAATTTCTGAATCACTGCTGGCTTTAGCAGAATGCCGTTGGTGTAGAAGTCGAAGCCTTTGATTTGTGGACATTCATTGAGATAGTCCAGCCGCTCGAAGATCCAGCGATCGACGAAGGGATCACCTACGATCGGCGTTAGTGAAACAAATTGTCCGCCCAGTTGCACAAAGTCGTCGATGACTCGTTGGAAATCTTCCAGGGGCATAGTTTCTTTAGCCCGTTCCATCTGAGGATAGGCACAGAACGCACACTTCGCATTACAAACGTTAGTCCCTTCAATGTGAAGGTTGATGGGTAGGCTCTGGCTCCTTTCCAACGCTTTATGAATCGATCGTTGGTTAAACCTGAAGTTGTATTCTGTTGTCAAAACATCGAGCAAAAGTCCCAGTCGTCCTTTCAGAGGTCGTGGAACAACTTTTCTAATTCGGCTCTTCAAAGAAGCAAATGTAGTAGCCATAGAGCAACCTGAAATTGGTTAAGATGCTTGAGTCATCGTTAGACTCTTAGGGCTACTCTCACACAGTCTCACTATTCCTTGCTAGGGAGAAATCACTGAAATATCTAGTGGATTGCCAGCTTCAAACAGTCAAAATATCTCAAGGTTCTTGAACTGTCATGCAGCTTAAGAGCATGCCTGAGAAGTCGAAGCAAAAGACTGAAACCTTGATTCTCTCGCTGTGTGCTCAGCGCTGTAACCCTGATTTTTCGCGACGAAGGATCATTCTCGGACATCCTCCAGGATCTGGCGTTTTTTATCGATTCCTTGCAAAAACCTCTAGCCGCCGCCTTTCGCTTGTCAAGAGCGACTAAGGGGTTTTTGTTCAATTACACTGGAGCACTTAGATCAACTAGCTGAACTAGGTTCAGGTAGGCTGGCTTCCATTTTGAGGCAGTTAAGTCCGTCTACTTGCAGCTTATACTCCACCCGATCCATCAAGCGGTTCAGAATCAGCCATCCGTAGCCACCTTCCTGCATGGACTCCGGCGTGGGTTCCAGGTAAGTGCTTAGGTCAAATCCCTGTCCTTGATCCCAGATCTCCAGAGCGATATCACGATCGCGCAGTTCTAGACGAATCAGGATCGGCAGATTGGGCTGATCTTTGTGGGCATGGCGCACCACGTTGGAATAGGCCTCCACCAGCACCAAGCGGAGCCGATTCGACTGGCGCGGCCAATCGACATGATCGCCCACTTCAGATTCCAGACTCCCCAACAGCCAGTTTTCCACGATCGATAAAAACTTTAGGTCGCTGGGTACGTGAAGCTCAGTTCTCATCTGCTACAGAACCTCCAGAGAGAGTATAGTTTGGTCGTCTTCCTGAACCTTATTCTGGGAGCGAATTCGATCCAGGAGATGGTTCAGGTCGAGGGGTTTGTGTTCCTGCACCAACAGTCGCCACAGGCCAGCTTGTTGCAGCATTGATCGCGTCGATCGCTCTCCCTGAGTCGCGTCATCCGACACTGTTGCCTCGGTGATGCCGTCACTCGTGAGCAGAAGCACTTCCCCAGGCCCTAATTCCAGGCTCCCAGCGGTGGCTTGCCAGTTAGGCAAGATGCCCAGAGGAACCCAGCGCGTAGTGAGGTAGTTTGGCTCCACGATCGGCGGAGCCTCAGGCCGATTCGACCAGACTAGCGGATAAATGTGCCCAGCATTGGCGTAGACCAGTTGGCAGGTGGCAGGAGTGTAGCGGGCTAGAACCATCGTGATGAAACAGTTAGTGCTGATCAAATCTTCCGACAGACTGCGGTTCAGGTTTTGCATCACCAGATTGGGTTCTGCCGGGGACTCCTGGGAAAGCTCCCGCCGCAGCACTGAAATCGCACTGGCCATGAATAGCGCCGCCGGAACTCCCTTACCCGATACATCCCCCACCGCCAGCCAGATATCACCCTGAGGGTGAGCGTAGACCTCAAAAAAGTCGCCGCCCACTTCCCGGGCTGGGTAGCAGCATGCCTGCACCTTCATGCCTGCAATCTCCGGCAAGGTCTGGCGCAGCAGGTTTCCTTGAATTTGTCGGGCCACTTCCAGTTCGGCGCGCATCTGCTCGGCCTGCTCTTGGGTGCGCTGGTAGAGTTTGGCCTGAGAGATAGCCAGGGCGGCCTGCTCAGCTACGGTTTGAATCAGTTCTAGGTCTTCGGCGGCCCAGGGAGGGGAACCCACCGATCTCCGCAGGGACAGCAGGGCTAGAAATTCCTGCTGGTAGGTAAACGGTACAACCAGGTGGCTCCCCGTCTCGGCAGTTTGGGCAGCTTGAATCTCCCGGCTTGTCAGGGCAGCTTGCATTAGAGGATTGCTGGTATCCTGGCTCACCTGCTCTGTTGCTCCCGGAGCGCTGTAGGAGAAGGCTTCGGGAACTAGCTCGTTGCCGTCTACAGGATACAGGACGCTCTGAGACGCTTCAAAGGTGGCTCCCAGGGTGGCGGCGATCGTTTGCAGCATACTGCGATAGTCCAGAGACTCGCGAATCGCACGGGTGACTTCGTTGAATAGGGACTCTTGGCGCAGGGCCCGCCGCAGATCGTAGGTGCGCTGTTTCAGCACTTGATAGGTTTCTGCCGCTTGCTGGACGACAATCTTGAGTTGCTCTGGACTCCAGGGCTTGGTGATGTACTTAAACACCTTGCCTGCGTTGATCGCCTCTACCAGATCCTCTACGTCGGTGTAGCCTGTCAGTACAATCCGAATTGTGTCAGGGTAGCGCTCCACGGTTTTGCTGAGAAACTCTGTTCCCAGCATTTCGGGCATTCGCTGGTCGGAGATGATGATCGCCATTTCTCCCTGTGCGTCTAGGATTCGCAGCGCCTCGATCGCGCTAGCTGCCTTAACAACTTCAAACTCGCGACGGAAGGTGCGATACAGCAAATCCAGGTTGTCGGGTTCGTCGTCCACAACCATCAACTTGAGTTTGCTCCGAATTCCCTCAGCCATGCCAGAGATGCTCCATAACAAGATGCTCCACGACAGGATACTCCACAGGATGCCCAGTAACATTGGGCGATCGAGGAACCTGGTTCACCTGTCTGAGAATCTCAGTACTCAGAAGGTCGCGTTTAAGTTCTGTCGTTTACGTTGTTTAAATCGAGATGAAGGTGATAAGGGAGTTTAAGGGCTTTGCCTCCTGCACCTTTACTTCAACCCAGAATGTCAACACAGCCTAACTAACCGAACCCGCCGCCGAGATTATCCCATGTTATGTAAAGTACCCTATGTTCCGGTGGTGCTATCAATTCTCCTATCACAACTTGCGAAATTGATAGGATTCCCCCTTCGCGCCCCACACTTGTTTGCCGTTGGCATCAAAGCCCCGATCCCAGGTTTGCATTCCGGTTTTCTTCAGCACAATATGGTTCGTAATTTTGACTGCACCCCGCACGTTGGCTGAGCAGCCTGTAGGCGGCGTGTTGCCCACATAGTCCTCTCCAGATTGTTTGAGAAAGACGCTGCAAACCGAAGTTCCTAGCTCTTGGGGCTGCACCTGTCGCTCTGTGGCAGGTTTGTCGCAAAAATTGACCCAGGTGGACGGGCTAACAGGCTTGAAGGCGAGCGATCGCACGGTCTGGCTGGGGGCGCTGAACGCAAGCTGCAAAAATCGCTGGCGATAGGGTTTGTTGAGTTCTTTGGCGATCGCCTGCTCTTGGTAGAGAAATACTGTCCCGCTTGGGCTGCCATGGACTTGAATCCGGCAGGTTGTCATGTAAACATTTGCCACTTTGGGGTTGGCAGTCGCTTGAGCCGAAGTATTCATGGTGCCTTCCAGTCGGGCAGCCACTTCCTGAACTTGCTGGGTCGGGCTGGGAGCAGTTTGGGCAGCGACAGGCGCAGCGATCGCCACTATCGCGATCGCGCTGAGGGAAAGACGTATCATAGGAGCCTTCAGATTTGTCTAGCCCTGATGGTAGCGCGATCGCTTCGCGAAGTAGCAGACGGGATTGTGAGGTCCGCCACCAGGCTGTTTGAAGCAAGCGATCGTCACCGGGAGTCTGTGGCGAGAATCTGCCATTGACTTTTAAACTGCTTTGGCTGCTGGGCTAGAAGGAGTAAAAGATCCCAAAGTGTTAGCAGCGGATAGCTAATTTAGGATGAGCACTGTCGAAGTTGATCAGCTAAAACCTGAACATGGGGCTGCTTCAGTAGGGACAGATGATTGCCTGGAACTTGATGAAGTTGAATGTTTTCAGCGAGGGCATCCCAACCTAAGGTTGCGTTTTGTTCCGTGGAATCAGGTTGTTCGGTAGCGCTAAACAGCGTGATTTGGTTGGGATAGGGCTGTGGTCTATACCGATAGACCGCCTGACTGTTGGCGTAGACAATTCGCAGCAGGGGCGCGATCGCGGATTCATCCAGGAGTCGCAGTTGGGACTCCTCAGGAATCAGGCGGGCGATCGCTAACCACTGCCAGCGTGAAATGCTAGTTTTCCAGCGTTGAAATCGATTTGTGACGATCGCGCCATAGTCCAGCAAAAACGGCAAGCTAGACCAAAGGGCAGTCCCCAGCAACCTGAGGCTTTGACGGAGGGGGGGACGAGTGGTGGGAGCTGGAGTATCCAGAATTGCCAGGAGTTCAACTTGCTGTCCTGCCTGGGTCAATTGCTGGGCCATTTCAAAGGCAACTAACCCACCAAATGACCAACCACCCAGTAGATAAGGGCCTTGAGGCTGAAGGGTCTGGATCGCCTGAATGTAGTAGGCAGCGATCGCTTCAATCCGGTTCAGAGGCGCGTGTTTGCCATCCAGTCCCAGGGGTTGGAGTCCATAAAAGCTGCGATTACCCCATTCAGGGAACTGCTCTGCATTGCTGCTCAAGTGATGTGCCAATTCCAGATAGGGAAACACCACTCCGAACATCGGATGCACGCAGAAGAAAGGTTGATTGTTACTGCCGAGGGTTAAGGGAACCAGAGGCGACCAGGATTTAACAGCTTGATCAGGAGTGGTGATGGATGCATCAAGTTGCGGAAGACCTGAGGGACGGTCTTGAGCGATGGGATTGTTAGGGGAAGAGGACAATCGCAGTTGTCGGTGAGCCGTGCGATCTAGCCGAACTAGGGGAGGAGCCTGCGTCGTTGAGGTAGTCTGGCGCAGGGTTTCGATGATGGGAGCCAGTCGGGCGATCGTTGGGGCTTCAAACACGCTTTTCAACGGCAGTTCCAGCCCGAAGGCATCCCGGACACGGGAGGTCATTTGAGTTGCGAGTAGAGAATGTCCACCCAATTCAAAAAAGTTGTCGTGTAGACTCACTTGCTTGAGCCGCAGCAGGTCTTTCCAGATGTCAGCCAAGGTCGATTCGGTTGGGGTTTGAGGTGCGGTCGGCTGTGATGGATGCAGCGAATTTGGATCTAGAGCCGGCAGGGCACGACGATCGACTTTGCCATTGGGAGTTAGGGGAAGGGCTTCCAGGGGCACAAAAGCAGAGGGAACCATGTAGTCGGGCAGGGTTTGTCCCAGGTATCGACGTAATTCAGGAATTAGTTGGCGGGCAAACTGAGACTGGAGGGGGTTATTAGTGTAGTGATCCCAGGTTTGTTCTTGATCGATCGGCTGTTCGGCAATCGAGTGTTGAGCGAGCGGCTGATCGAACGTTGCATTAACACCGTGTCGAAGTAAAATCACGTCATAGTCCCCTGTACAGCTTTGAGTTGACCAGGTTATCTCTACGCTGTAGGGCAGTATTGTTTCTAAATCCCACCAATCTTGGGGGTCGATTGCTGATGCAGTCTCTGCCTGCAATACTTCTCGCATTCGTCCAACCGTTTTTGGGGCTGCCTCATTGAATAACCACGCTACAGTTTTGACGGCTGCGCTGACTCGACTGTTCGTAATGTTAGTGATGATTAATCTCTCTGGTTCAG
>DATNQR010000113.1:0-11780 GCA_036703905.1 Thermosynechococcaceae cyanobacterium | reverse complement strand
TAAAATCATGCTAGATCTGTTGCTGGTTTTCACACTGGGATTTTTAGGCAGTTTTGGTCACTGCGCGGGGATGTGCGGGCCATTGACTGCTGCCTTTGCCCTGTCTCAGTCAAGGCAACCTCGATCGGAACCTCCTCGATCGGAGTCAGAGCAAGTCCATAAATCCTCCAACCAGCCTGTGTCCTGGAGGAGTTCTCTGGTCTTCCACGGGCTGCTAAATCTAGGGCGGATTTTCAGCTACGCTCTGGTTGGGGCAGGTATTGGGGCATTGGGATCGGTATTAATTGCAGGCGGACAGTTAGCGGGGATCGAAAGTCCTCTGCGGCGGGGCATTGCTGTCTTCACTGGACTGTTGCTGGTCTGGTTTGGGCTGGCTCAGGTGATGCCGGAAATGCCCAAGCTGCCCTTCCTGCACCCGTTGGCTGAGGGCAGGTGGCACGATCGCCTAAACCGCGCTCTAGCCAAGCTTTCTCTATCCGATCATCCCTGGACTCCGGCTCTGCTGGGCATGGTTTGGGGCTTGATTCCCTGCGGCTTTCTCTACGCTGCTCAGATTAAAGCAGCGGAAACCGGGAACCTCTGGCAGGGAGCCGCAACGATGCTGGCCTTTGGATTAGGCACTGTGCCGATGATGCTGGGCGTGGGAGTTTCTACTTCGGTGCTGAGTCGCGATCGCCGCAGTCAGCTACGCCAGTTGGGCGGCTGGGTATCCTTGACGATCGGTCTGCTGCTGCTGCTGCGAACCAGCGACATGGTGGACTATACCGGGCATCTGGCCTTGGGGTTGCTGATGCTGGCGCTGGTGGCCCGTCCCTTCAGCCAAATTCTGCCTGCCCTGCTGCGTTTCCGTCGTGCTTTGGGTGTGGGGGCGTTCGTCTTCTCCTTGGCGCACACAGCCCACATGGTCGCCCATACATTTGAATGGAACTTCGATACGCTGGCTTTTTTGCCGCCCCAACAGCAGATCAGCGTCGCGGCCGGCACAATTGCCCTAGCTTTGTTGATCCCCGCCGCCTTAACGAGTTTCGATCGCCTCGTGGAAAAGCTAGGGCGGTACTGGCGCTGGATTCATTGGTTCACTATTCCTTCCCTAATCCTGGCGGCGGTTCACACGGTTTTGATTGGCTCACACTACTTAGGCAATCCCGAATGGACGATCGCCAACCAACTCTGGGCAGGAGCGCTAGGATTGTTCGTTGTTGCAGTTTTGCTAGTGCGATCGCGCTGGTTCTGGACACTGATTTCGTTGGAGAAATTCTATGGCTCGTCTCGGTAAGCTGGGTTCTGCGATTCTTCTGTCGATTCCAATGCTGGCAGCGCCCGTGATAGCGCACACGGTTAAAGCTTCGGGCAATGTGGGGGCGATTTTCCATGTTGAGCCAAACCACAACCCCAAGGCGGGACAGCCTGCTCTAGTATGGGCTGCTCTGACGCGGCGCGGTGGACAGGGAATACCCCTCTCCCAATGCAACTGTCAGATGGCGGTGTACACTTCGCCCCGTGGTCAAAATCCCATTGCCCGGCCGCCTCTGAGATCGATCGATGCCGAGCAATATCGGGGCGCGGTCAGCTCCACCGTCACCTTCCCCAGAGCCGGTAAATACGAGATTGAACTAAGCGGTAGCCCCAAGTCTCCAGGAGGCTTTCAGCCGTTTCGCCTGACCTATGGAGTTTCGGTGGGCGGCTGAAGAGCACTCGAAGCTGAGCCAGCAACTTGAGTCAGCAAATCTGATGAGAATCCTATTTTTGGGGACGATCGCGTCCGAATGTGACACAATAGCCGAGTTGCCTAAATGGGCCTCCGACCAATCAGTCGGGGCTTGTTTGATCACTTGAGTGTGAAGGCAACCGTAGCTCACCGTAGAAATTTAGTTTTGTAACAAGACTTGCAGTTCACGGTAACAACCCTATATATAGTAGGTACGCTGCTACGATGAACCTAAATACAGCGTTTGTAGAACTCTAATCGCACCACGTTTATCTGTTCGATCAGCCTGTACCAGGTTGCCCCACCGCAGCAAACCCCTTAGCCAACCCCAATCAACCATGAGCTACCAGCAGCAACTCAGTCCCTGGGTCGTGTATAAACTCCTGCCCAACTTGAAGCAAATGACCGTCACGCGCTTTCGCCGTCGTCCCGATGCCGAAGCCTACCTGAAAATGTTGCAGAGCAGCCAACCTCAATCTAGATTCACCATCACCTTTGATATGGGCGGTGAATTAGTGAGCCAGGCCGAATAGGGACGATCGCCTGCGGAGTGTGGTGTTCAAACAATTGAATAGCTCAAAACTAAACAGCTCAAAACTAAATAGCTCAAATAGCTCAAAGTAAGTCGTCAAAATAAGAAGCCAGGCTGATTGCTACTACCAAATTTTGCAATGGTAGCCCAACCCAATCCTTCAAACAATGGAACTCTCGGTGATCTGATCGCTCAGAAGATTGCCGAGAGTTCTTGTCATCGCATCACTTTTTCTGAGTTCATGGAGCTGGCGCTATACCATCCCCAGCACGGCTACTACGCCACCAGGGGAAGCGTGATCGGCGTGAAGGGCGACTTTTTCACCTCGCCCCACCTAGAGTCGGATTTCGGCGAACTGCTAGCAGAGCAGTTTGTCCAAATGTGGGAGATTTTGCAGCGTCCCGCGAAGTTTACTCTGGTGGAAATGGGCGCGGGTCAGGGCTTGTTAGCAACGGACATCCTGCGAGATTTGCAGCAGAAACACCCTGAGTTCTGCGCCAGCTTGGAATACTTAATTATCGAGCGGGCAGCGCCATTAATCGCCGAGCAACGCCGCCAGCTGCAACGATTTGAGAACATCAAAATTGATTGGAAAAGCTGGGAAGATCTCAATGCCAATTCCGTCACAGGCTGCTTCTTCTCCAACGAACTAGTGGACGCGCTACCTGTACATTTGTGGACGATCGCTGATGGACGTCTGCAAGAAATCTATGTGACCGTTCAAGACTCGCAGTTCAGAGAAGTTCTGGCGGAACCCTCCACGCCTGCCTTGAGTCAGTACCTCGATCGCGCTGGGGTCAAGCTTGATGCGTATGCCGATCGCTACCGTAGTGAGGTAAATCTAGCAGCGCTCGACTGGATCAGCACCGTTGCTGATCGCCTTCAGCAGGGCTATGTCCTCACCATCGACTACGGCTACACCCACGATCGCTATTATCATCCCGCGCGATCAGAGGGCACATTGCAGTGCTATTACCGGCACGCCCACCATTCCGATCCCTACATTCACGTTGGGCAGCAGGACATCACCGCCCACGTCGATTTCACCGCGCTGCAACAGCAGGGTGAGCAGTCAGGACTGCAAACCGTGGGCTTCACCCAGCAAGGATTGTTTCTGATGGCGCTGGGACTGGGCGATCGCATGGCAGCAATTCGAGACTTCAACGCCACGACTCCTGAAGCTGTGCAAGCGGTTCTCCGTCGCCGCGACGCACTTCACCAGTTGGCCAGTCCTTTGGGTTTGGGCAGCTTCGGTGTGCTGGTGCAAAGCAAGGGCGTGGAAACAGCGATCACCCTCAAAGGTTTGCGGCAGTAAATCTAGCCCAGCAGCAACCGGGGCGGGGCCAGCCAAACTAAGGAACTCTGGGCGATCGGGCTACCCTCCGTCGGCAAACTCAGACCGATGATCCCCGCTTTTTTCAGAACGATCGCGCCTTTGAACTGGCCCCAGATCAAAGTTTCGGCCCACTGGCTGAGGCTGGGTTCGTGACCTACCAAGGCAAGAGAGCGCTGGGGCGATCGTTCCCAGGTATGCAGCCACTCCACCCAGGCTTGCAGGTTGCCGCCCGGAGCTAGGGAACTTGCTTGCTCCAGTCGTTTACTCAAGCCCACATCTATCAAAATCTCCGCAGTCTGCTGCGCCCGCACTAGAGGACTGGTCAGCACTAGATCAAAGCGAACCTCCAGATCCCGCAGGTGCTTTGCTACTTGCCGCGTTTTCTTTTGGCCCTCGGAGGTGAGAGGCCGCTCCTCGTCGGGGTGGTGAGAGCCATGCTCACCTGCCAGGCCATGCCGAATCAAATACAGATCAAAGGTTGCCGCCATACACCCCCCAAAGCTCACTTTCGTTCCTCTATTCTGAGCGGTCGCTTCGTTCTCGTCACCTGCTAAGGAGGTTTCCCTCAAGAGAACTAGCTAGCTGCTTTAATTAGCTGCTTCGAGAAGTTGAGATCTGGCTACTGCAAGTTCTGAATCGACCTCATGTAAGCCGATCGCGGGTTGCATTGATATAGCCATAGTCTCATAGGTTAAGACTGGGTACAGGGGTAAAACCCATATCTGGAGGCAACGCCCCCACACCCCTTCAAGCCCAATGTCCCAAGCTGTCCGTTTACAGCGACAGTCGATCGCCTTCAAGCACACTGTCAAAAATTGCCAATTTGAGATCGTTAGAATAGAGGCAATAAGCTCCCTTCTGGATTCGTCCCCCGCGAACTCATGCCGAACTTTCACATTCAAGCTCCGTTTGAGCCGGCAGGTGACCAGCCCAAAGCCATCGCAGGACTGATCAAAAGTCTCAACACAGGCAATCGCTACCAGACTTTGCGAGGGGCAACGGGAACCGGAAAAACCCACACGATCGCCCGCGTCATCGACAACATTGGCAGACCGACGCTGGTGCTCGCCCACAACAAAACTCTGGCAGCCCAGTTGTGCAACGAATTGCGTGAGTTCTTCCCGGACAACGCGGTGGAGTACTTCGTCAGCTATTACGACTACTACCAGCCAGAGGCCTACATCCCCGTCAGCGATACGTTTATTGAGAAGACCGCCTCGATCAACGACGAAATCGATATGCTGCGGCACTCGGCGACGCGATCGCTGTTTGAGCGTAAAGACGTGATTGTAGTCGCTTCCATTAGCTGCATCTACGGTCTGGGCATTCCGTCGGAATATCTCAATGCCTCAATTCCCCTGCGAGTAGGGGTGGAACTCGACCCGCGTCAGATTATTCGAGATCTGGCTTCAGTACAATACACCCGCAACGATCTGGACTTGGGGCGAGGTCGCTTCCGAGTCAAGGGCGACGTTCTGGAGATCGGGCCTGCCTATGAAGATCGGATCATCCGCGTGGAGTTCTTTGGGGATGAAATTGATGCAATCCGCTACGTTGATCCAGTGACAGGAGCAACGATTCAGAGCATGGAAGCGGTCAACGTCTACCCGGCCCGCCACTTCGTCACCCCAGAGGATCGGCTGCTGACCGCCTGCGACGCGATCGAGCAGGAACTCAAAGACCGACTGGTGGAACTGGAAACCGACAGCAAGCTTCTGGAGGCTCAACGGATCGAGCAGCGCACTCGCTACGATTTGGAAGTGCTGCGGGAAGTGGGGTTCTGCAATGGGGTCGAGAACTATTCGCGCCATCTAGCCGGACGGCAAGCCGGAGATCCGCCTGAATGTCTGATCGATTATTTTCCTGAAGATTGGCTACTGGTGGTGGATGAATCCCACGTCACAATTCCTCAGATTCGCGGGATGTACAACGGCGACCAGGCGCGGAAAAAAGTGCTGATTGACCACGGGTTCCGCCTGCCCAGCGCAGCAGACAATCGACCTCTGAAGGCCGATGAGTTTTGGGACAAAGTGAAGCAATGCGTTTTCGTCTCCGCCACTCCGGGGGACTGGGAAATGGGACTCTCCGAGGATCACATCGTTGAGCAGGTGATCCGTCCAACTGGGGTTCTTGATCCCGAAATCTTTGTTCGACCTACCACCGGACAGGTGGACGATCTGCTGCACGAAATTCGGGAGCGGGCCCCCAAGCAGGAGAGGGTGCTGATCACCACCCTGACAAAGCGGATGGCGGAGGATCTGACCGAGTACTTCCAGGAGCGGGCTGTGCGAGTGCGTTACCTGCACTCCGAGATCACATCGATCGAGCGGATCGAAATTCTGCAAGACCTGCGGGAAGGCGAATTCGATGTGCTGATCGGCGTAAACCTGCTGCGGGAAGGACTGGATTTGCCGGAGGTTTCCCTGGTGGCGATTCTAGACGCAGATAAAGAAGGATTTCTGCGGGCCGAGCGATCGCTAATTCAAACGATGGGTCGAGCTGCCCGTCACATCCACGGCAAAGCCATCCTCTACGCTGACAACCTCACCGACAGCATGGCCAAGGCCATCAGCGAAACCGAGCGCCGCCGTGCCATTCAGCAGGAACACAACGAAAAGCACGGCATCACACCTACACCGATCGTCAAGCGCTCCAAGAACTCGATCCTCTCCTTCCTGGAAGTCTCTCGACGGCTGAATTCTCAAGAACTCAATCAGGTGTATGAGCAGGCGGCGGATTTACCTCTGGAAAACATTCCTGATCTGATCGCTCAACTCGAAGCCCAGATGAAGGAGTCTGCAAAGAAACTGGAGTTTGAAGAAGCTGCTAAATACCGCGACAAAATTAAGCACCTGCGGGATAAGCTCCTCGGTCGTTAAGATCCAAAATCTGCTTAAAAACTTGCTGATCGACTGAGAAACGCTCGATCGCTTCTGCTGTCCCAAAGTCCTGATAAATTAAGGGCAGACGGGTAAAGTGACAGAGACAAAGTACTACGGTGAGGCAGTTGAGCAGGATGAGGATGATGGGTAGAAGGCGTGGGCGTACCTGGAGGCAGGTGTGGCTGGGAGGAATGGTGGTGGGATGGCTGGCCGTGAGCGGCGGCGGAGTTGCCCAAAGTCAGGTTCCCGGAGCTACCACAAACCCCAGCAGCGAGGTGACTCGACCTCTGCTGCGATCGGGCAGTCAAGGTGCAGAAGTGCGGGAGCTTCAGGCCACCTTGAAACTGCTGGGATATTACACTGGCGGCGTGGATGGCGTGTACGGCAAAGACACGATCGCGGGTGTGATTCAGTTTCAGCAAGCAGCGGGCTTGCCGACCGATGGCGTGACCGGAGCAGCAACCTGGAATCGTCTATTTCCCGCGATCGCGGAGCCAGATACCGCTACTCGACCACCTACGCCTTTCCCCCCCCCCAGTTCAACTGACCCGAAGCCGACTGTTCCTGATTCCGCTACTTTGCCCATCTTGCGGCAGGGAATGAAAGGAACTGCGGTTGCAGCACTGCAAGCACGACTGCGGACGATCGGGTTTCTCAAAGGTTCGGCAGATGGCGTGTTTGGGGCGGAAACTCTGGCGGCAGTCAGGGCGGCGCAGCGCAACTTTGGGCTGGAACCCGATGGCGTAGTGGGCGCTGCTACGTGGAGCGCTCTGTTAGGTTCTTCCCGATAGGGGTGACGCAGAAAGCCCCCAACGAATGACGCTGGAGGCTTTCTATTACAGATGGGTTCAGTGCAAACTGCAAATAAAGAGTAAGAAATAGCGGTTTTATAGAACGTTTCGATATGAGTAGATAGTAGCCTGACGATCGCAGGTTTTTCTTCTGCCGCTAGATAGTAATCTTTAGGCAGAGAGGCAGACATTTTGCTTCAGCCTCACAACTCCAACCCCTGCACAAGGGTTGTGGCTAGAGTGCCCTCAAAAGTGGGGGCGGTTGCAGTCAACAGGATCGCTAGGCGCTTGCCATCGGGGGACAACTTCACTTCTCGAATGGAATAGTCCAGAACGTCTTGGCGGAAGTAGTTGAGAGAGTCCAGAGATTTGCGCTGCTTCCCATCACTCACCTCCAACTGCATCGCTGCTTGATCGCGCTCTGCTTTGCCGCCGTACCGTTGCGAAACAATTCGCTTCTGCTGAAGCCGCAGTTGCAGATCACGATCGCCCATTCGCACGGTCACTCGCTCTGTGCCGTCAGGTTGGCGCGATCGGGCGCTGATGGGCAACGCAGCTCCAGGCACAACCGGCGTTAGTTTCAAGTCTTGGCGCACTTGCCAGGTTTGCTTCAGCAAACTTTCTTCAGCCTTGTCCAGGGACAGTCCAGCATCGCCTTCTCCGTAGCGCGTTACCAGGCAAGCACTTTCTAGGCAAGTGTTGGACGCAACCTTGACCACTTGCAGCTTGGACTTAGGAATGCCTGCCCCTACATCCCGCGAACTTTCTAGATAAAGGAAGTGGCGACCATCGATCGAAAAACCAGCCATTCGTTCCTTTGACCAGAACGTGGGCTTGAGGCTAGGCGCAGTCTCAGGCGACGGGACGGGGGCTACCTGAACCGGAGAGCCGGAGGTAGCAGGCGAGTTGGACGATTGGCGGGGCGCGGATTCTGGAGCAGATGGGTCAGAGGAAGGGACAGCAGGCACAGCAGGCGCGGCGCTGGGACTGAGGGAGGGCGCGATCTCTGCACTCTGCCTCAGTTCTGAAGAGCAAGCAGACAGGAATAGCAGCGCCCCGACAAAGATTCCACGGGTAAAGAAGGGCAACAAGGGAGACATAGGGTGCAAGGAAGGAGGGAAAATCGGGGCGATCGCGGTTCGATCGCAACCTCAATCAATAAGCTCAAATACGCCTCCGGCCGCCACTCTTCCGGATCACCAGCCTAGGAAGCAGAGTTCCTCACTGCCGGACAATACCTTAGCTGCTGGAACTGCAAGCAAGGTTGATTCCTCTTCAGTTATCCACTTCCATCTTTACAGCCAGTCGTCCTCGTCATCCCAGTTGTCCTGGGAGTAGTTGGGGCGAGAGTTTCGAGAAGATCGGGAGGAGCGCCGATCGTCGCCCTGATTACTGCGATCGTAGCTGGGACGAGCGCTGGGTTTGCTGGCGCTGCTGTCATTCCGAGGAGTGTTGCTGCTGTAGTCACTACGTCCCGTGGAGCGATCAGCAGCGCTAGAACTACGGCTGCCAGAGTTGGCGCTGTAGTTGCTGTTGGGACGATCGTAGGCTGAGCGATCACTGTAGTTGCTGTTGGGACGATCGTAGGCAGGGCGATCGCTACTGGGGCGATCGCTGCCAGAGCGACTGCGATCGCTACTACCGCGATCACTGCCACCCCGATCGTTGTTGTAGCGGTCGTTGCCGTAGCTAGGACGATCGCTGCCACCCCGATCGTTGTTGTAGCTCCCCGTGCCGCTGTAGCCACCATAACCGCCGTAGCGGTTGCCGTAGTCGCGGCGATCGTCATAGTAATAGTCATCGTCATCGTCGGTGAAGAAGCTCTTGATCGCCCCAAAGATGCTGTCTTGCTCTTCTTCCTCTTTGTTGCGCTGGTACACTTCCCGATTCAGGTCGTAGAGCGCATCGTCCAGATCGGCTTTGGCGCGATCGATGCCGCGATCGTCGTCCTGCTTCAGTGCCTCCCGCAGTTGGCGCACGGCAGATTCAATCCGGGTGCGGTAGCTGCTGACAAACTGCATCCCAAAGTCTAGCGTCGCTTCCCGGAGTTGGCGTTCTGCCTGGAAAGTCAGGGCTTCGGCCTTGTTGCGTTTGTCTACTTTGTCTTTTTTGAGGCGATCAGTTTCGGCATACTGTTGGGCATCGCCGATCATGCGCTTGATTTCGCTGTCTGTCAGGGTGGATGCGCCCTGAACGGTGATGCTTTGCTCTCGCCCTGTCGTGCGATCCATTGCGGTGACTTGCAAAATCCCGTTGGCATCAATGTCAAAGGAAACCTGCACTTGGGGAAGGCCGCGGGGCGCGGGGGGAATGCCCGTCAGCTTGAACCGGCCAAGGGATTTGTTACCTGCTGCCATTTCCCGCTCCCCCTGAAGCGCGTGGACTTCCACCATGGTCTGATTGTCTTCGCCCGTGGAGAACACATCAGACTTACGAACAGGGATCGTCGTATTGCGGGGAATCAGCCGCTTCATCACGCCGCCGATCGTTTCCAGCCCTAACGATAGAGGAGTTACATCCAGCAGCAGCACATCTTTAACTTCCCCGACCAGGATGCCCGCCTGGATCGCCGCACCTACTGCCACTACTTCATCGGGGTTAACGTTCTGGTTCGGTTCTCGATCAATGAAGCTGCGAACAAGTTGCTGCACGATCGGAATTCGGGTAGAGCCGCCCACCAGCACCACTTCATCAATCTGGGAGGGCGAGATCCCAGCATCGCGCATGGCCTGTTTCACCGGGAGCCGCAGCCGACTCAGCAGGTCGCCGCACAGTCCCTCAAACTGCGATCGAGTCAGTCGCGTTTCCAGGTGCTTTGGCCCATCTTCGTTAGCCGTGATGAAGGGCAGGTTGATATCGGTGACGGTGACACCAGAGAGTTCAATCTTGGCTTTCTCTGCTGATTCAGTCAGACGCTGAAGAGCCTGGCGATCGCGCCGTAGATCCACGCCTTCGGTCTCCAGAAACTGCTCTGCCAGCCAATCGACAATCTTTTTATCGAAGTCATTGCCGCCTAGCTGCGTGTCGCCACTGGTGGCTTTGACTTCAAACACGCCATCGCCCACATCCAAAATTGAGACATCAAACGTGCCGCCGCCCAAGTCGAACACAAGGATGGTTTGACTGTCGCGGCGATCGAGGCCATAGGCTAATGAAGCCGCCGTTGGTTCGTTGAGAATTCGCTTCACCTCCAGTCCGGCAATCCGACCTGCATCCCGTGTGGACTGCCGCTGGGAATCGTTGAAGTAGGCTGGGACTGTGATCACTGCGCCCGTGATCGGTTCGCCTAGGTAGCGTGTGGCTTCATCTACCAGCTTTTTGATTACCATTGAGGCTAGTTCTTCCGGGGCAAACTCCCGTTCCAGCCGAGGGCATTTGATCCGAATGTTGCCCGATTCGGCATCTTTGCGAATGGTGTAGGCGACCCGCTT
This sequence comes from Thermosynechococcaceae cyanobacterium, assembly GCA_036703905.1. Taxonomy (GTDB): domain Bacteria; phylum Cyanobacteriota; class Cyanobacteriia; order Leptolyngbyales; family Leptolyngbyaceae; genus DATNQR01. The sequence continues at coordinate 1,100 of DATNQR010000113.1, read as the reverse complement.
GGAGTCGGGGTTGAGTTCAGCATATTTGCGCCCGATGAAGCGCTTCACAGCATAGAACGTGTTTTGGGGATCGAGGACGGCTTGCCGCCGAGCCATCTGCCCGACTAGTCGTTCGCCCTCTTTGCTGAAGCCCACGACTGATGGCGTAGTTCGCATCCCTTCAGCGTTGGCTATTACCACAGGTTTGCCGCCTTCCATGACCGCAACGACAGAATTGGTTGTTCCCAAGTCAATGCCAACGACTTTTCCCATGCGTTCCTCTGTCTCCCGTAAGCTGCGATCGCTGCCTGTATTTGCTGAGTTTTTTGCTGAACCTATTCTATCGTGCTAGAGCAGGATGCTCAGGCATGACGGCTAATCGGAGAAATGGGACTTGAAGCGACGATCGATACACTAACTTTCCTAGCAGTTGCACGCAAGGCATAGAATCGGCAGGTTGCTGAGGTCGTTGCGCCTTGAAAAACTCGGTTTGGAAAAACTCAGTCAGGGGAAAGCTCAGCCTGGGAGACGCGACTTCTCACCCCAGAGACTGAAGCGATCGTCTGTTGATTCTACGAGATTTGAGCTTGGAAACCTCACCCATCGATCGTCCCATGTCAGACCACTCCAAACCTAACGAACCTTTGTTTCGCACACCCAACCCTAGCGAACTGAAAGAAGCGGCTCAAGAAGATCCCATTCAAGACCGGCCTTCTGCCCAAGAATCAGATACCAATGATGACAAGATCAACACCTCGGAATCAGGAGTCGATCGCCTTGGCGTAGCGGAGATGAAAGATAGTCAAGTGATCCGGGCGAACATCTCTGGTCACTAGAAGTTGTTTTGGTTCAGGAAGACCCACACCTCTGTAGAGATTCAGCGATCGACAGTTTTACCTCCGAGGAAGCAAAGATAGTGCTTGAGTTGGCTGCTTCGTGTACTCGAAACAGCCACTTTCCTGCGTTATTTAAGAGATTAGGTGCTAAAGCCTAATGATGCGATCGCAGTGTTAGGTGAAAGTAGGGACAACTTCGACGATCGTGAGGGCACGATGAAGGCGTTGCCGATTGACACCATGAATGAACAACGGAATTCTCGGCAGGGAGAGCCTTTGCAACAG
>DATNQR010000112.1:0-2506 GCA_036703905.1 Thermosynechococcaceae cyanobacterium | reverse complement strand
AGCCTGGAGAGTTCGTCTCGTTTGTGGGGCCGAGCGGCTGCGGCAAAACTTCGATTCTTCGCATGGTGTCGGGCTTGAATCCTGCACCGATCGGAGCAATTCGCTATCACGATCAGAAGATTTCTAAGCCCCTCAAAAATGTGGGCATTGCCTTCCAAAATCCGGTGCTGTTGCCCTGGCGCACGACGATCGACAATGTGCTGCTGCCGTTGGAAGTGGTGCAGCCCTACAAGCGAGAATTCAAGCAGAAGAAGGATGAGTTCATCCGCATGGCCCAGGATTTACTAGCCACGGTGCGGCTGCAAGATTTCCAGAAGCAGTTTCCCTGGCAGCTATCGGGGGGAATGCGGCAACGGGCTTCCCTTTGCCGGGCGCTGATCCATCAGCCAGAAATTTTGCTGCTGGATGAGCCGTTTGGGGCGCTGGATGCCTTCACGCGAGAAGAGATGTGGCTGATGCTGCAAGCGCTATGGCTGCGGGTGAAGTGCGTGGGCATCCTGATTACTCACGATCTGCGAGAAGCGGTGTTTCTATCCGATAAAGTCTACGTCATGAGTCCCCGTCCGAGTTCGATTATTCATGAAGTGATGATCGACCTACCCCGACCACGCACCCTGGAAATGCAGCTCAGCGACGAGTTCAACCACTATTTCTCCAGCATTCGGAAGAATATTCATCACAACTAACCAATCCATAGCTGTAGACACTCAGCTTAAGACAATGAGTTTGAAGGGATGTGGGACAGTGCCCTCAACCAGGTGCAATAAAACTGTAGATAGCTGGGATAAAGCTCCCCAAACCCCCTCTTTACATTTGATTAGGCTTGCCTACTGATTATTAATCAATCTATTTTTGATTCTCTAGGTTTCAATCGTTTGGAGTTGTGATGGAAAAGTTTCTTAAGTCCAAGTCAGCAAGTTTTGTGCTGCCCTTTATTGCTACAGTTCTACTGTTTGTGGTGTGGGAACTGCTGGTGATTTTGTTCAAGATTCCCGCCTTCAACTTGCCTGCTCCTTCTAACATTTTGCAAGCGACCATCACCTTCGCTCCGCAACTATTTGCGAACTCGCTGCGGACTCTGTGGACAACGCTACTGGGCTTTTCCCTAGCGATCGTCGTTGGTGTGATTTTGGGCTTCGTGATCGGCTATTCCAGAATTGCCTACCTGACACTCTATCCATTGCTGGTGGCGTTCAACACAATTCCAAAAGCGGCGATCGTGCCTCTGCTAGCCATCTGGTTCGGTGCAAACGCGATCCCCGCCACCATCACAGCGTTTCTGCTGGCGTTTTTCCCGATCGCGGTCAATGTTGCCCTCGGACTGGATACGGTAGAGCCAGAAATGAAGGACGTGCTGCAATCCCTTGGAGCAACTCAGGTAGAAACGTTTCAGAAAATTGGTCTTCCCCACACGCTGCCCTACATCTTCGCTTCGCTGAAAATTGCCGCATCCTTTGCCTTCATCGGCACCGTGATTTCTGAGTCTGTCGCGTCCAATGCAGGTCTAGGCTACTTGATTGTTCAGGCAACCGCAGACTTCAACGTGCCGCTTGCCTTTGCAGCCCTGCTGATTCTGGCAGCCTTGGGAGTTGTTCTCTACGGCTTTTTCATTTTCGTTGAGAAGAAGGTAATTTATTGGGCGCGGTGATGGAGTCAAGACTAAAGATGTAGTCCAGACTAAACCAGCGTAATCACCGTCACTTCTGGCGGACAAAACAAGCGGCCGGGTAGATACGTTCCCAGGCCACGATTCACGTAAAGCTGGTTCTGCCCCACCTGGTGCAATCCCTGGGCCCATTCCCAGTGCTTGGCCGTGCGATAGCATTCTCTCAGTAGGCCCGATCGCTTACGGAGCGACTTTGGTAGAGATTTGTAGAGCTCTGAGAGGTGCAGGGACACTGTGCCAATTCCCGGCAGCACCACCTGACCTCCGTGGGTGTGCCCCGACAGTTGCAGATCTACACGCCACCGCTGGAGTCCTTCGGCAGAGTCGGGATTGTGGGACAGGACAATTCGAGGCAAGGCTGGGTCGATCTCTTTCATGACCTTGCCAGGCTTGTATTCCGACGACCAGACATCTGCTAACCCCACTAACGGCACTTCTGGCCCTAAAGGATAAGCCACTTCATTCCACAGAACCCGAATGTCAGCCTGAGTCAGCGCCTGAGTGACGGTTGATCGCGATCGTCGGTGGATAATATCGTGGTTTCCCAGCACCGCATATACCCCTGACCGACTCTGCAACTGCTTCAGGTAGGGCACAAGCTCGTGAATCGGCTCAGGCTCCTCAGTAACAAAATCTCCCGTTAGCACAACCAAATCAGGCTCTGCTTCGTTGCTGACTTCGATCGCCTCCTGCAACAGTTCGGGCGCAAGACGATCACCATCAAAATGAAAGTCGGAAAGCTGAACCAGTCGCACCCCTTTGAGTGATTCGGGCAGGTCGGCGATCGTCACCTGCACTCGTTCAATACTCAATGCTCCGGTCAACAGTCTGTGCATACTG
>DATNQR010000111.1:0-9568 GCA_036703905.1 Thermosynechococcaceae cyanobacterium | reverse complement strand
AACGTAGTCAAAGTAAGAACCTGCTTCAGCCGAATCTTCAGCCGACATCAGGGATACAGCAACGTTCTTCAGTTCGTTCACGCCCAAAGAAACAGCCTCAATTGGAGTTCCGAGGGACTTGTACATTTCGCGAACGCCAACGATACCGATTTCTTCGATCGGTGTGATATCGCCCGAAACCACACCGTAGGTGACAAGCCGCAGGTAATAGTCCAGGTCACGCAGGCAGGTAGCGGTCAGCTCTTCGCCGTAGGCATTGCCGCCGGGAGAAACAACATCAGGACGCTTCTGGAACAGTTGGTTGCCAGCTTGCTTCACGATGCGCTCACGGGATTCGGTGAGGGTTTGAGCAATCCGAAGACGGCGCTCACCAGTGGTGACAAAGCCTTTGATCCGATCTAGTTCACCAGGGCTGAGGTAGCGAGCTTCAGCATCTGCATTCACGATTGCCTTCGTGACAATACTCATTGATGGATTCCTCCAGAAGAATGTAACCGATTGTGTTTAAATGGGAGTTCCCACGCTGGGTTTCTAAGTCTGCCTCAAAAGGCTTCTAAGCTCAGTTACCTTCTGCAACCTTGACTGATGCTTCCAGAACCTAGCCGTTTGCCAGCAGCAAACCGCCAGTATCTGAAAGGAGCAGGAGCTTCAAGACTCAATTACCTTCCGCACCCTATTCTGCGGCATGGAGTTCACCCTTCAGGACGCGGCGTAACACTTTTTAATATACTTTCTCAGCTTGTCAAACGCTCAGTTTTATGCATTTTTCCAGTGACGATCGCCAGACGAATCATCACGCTTGTTCCAATCGCTTTGCCCCACACCTTCGCAGGGCTTTGCACCTCAATCTGTCCGTGCATCTGCTCCATTAAAGACTTGGCGATCGTCAGCCCCAGCCCTGTCCCTGGAACGTCTGTGTCTGCCTGCACGCCTCGGAAACGACGCTCAAAAATATGGGGAAGATCCTGAGCCGGAATGCCCACTCCTGTATCGTTGACTGAAAGTTCTAACCAGGGGTTTGAGGCAGGAAAGATTGGAGCGTCTACTTGAACTAGAATCTGCCCGCCTGGGGAAGTGTATTTCAGCGCATTTTCTAGCAAATTGTTCAGCACTTCCCGCAGAACTGGCGGATTTGCCCAGACGGGCGGCAGTCGCTCTGGAACTTGAAGGTGCAGAGAGAGGCTACGTTCCTGGGCAATGGTCTGAGCCGAGGCTATCAGAGGCTCCAAGACTGTTGGGACTGAGCATGGCTTCAGAGTCAGAAGATCTTCAGCAAGAGCGCCTGACAGCAGCAGGGGAGCTTGGGGTTGAGGGATGGGGGGCGAGTTGTCTGAGGCGGGCGGCAGAGCCAAGGGAGGAGCAAGCCCCCGCTCCACAGCGGCCTCAAGCTGCTGGGCCAGTTCGCGTAGTCTTGTGGTTTCTCGGACAATGCTGGCAGCTGCATCCTGGTTGCGATCGTCGGGTTGAAGCCGCCGGAGAATTAGCTTGCCAAAGGTTTGTAGGGCGGTAAGAGAGTTACGAAACTGGTGCAGAAGGTTGTCTAACCGATCGTGCTGTTGTCCCTGGATCTGTCGTTCCTGCTGACGATCGCGCTCTAGCCACTGATAGCGCTGCTCCAATCCCCAAGCAATGGTCAGCGTGTTAGCAATTTGCTCAATCTGATCTTGTTCACCCGCACTCCAGCCGCGATCGTCCCGTCCGACTACCAGCAACCCCAGCATCATCTCTCCCTGAGCAAGCGGTAGCACCATCTGGCCCTGAGCCAGAACTGGGGTCAAGGGAGCAAGTTGCGTCGATGGGGTCGCCTGAGAGGAAGGAGTTTCTGCGCTGGGAGCCGCTTCCTTGAAGCTGCTGTCTGACTCCAGGGAACTTGAACTGGGTAGAAGCCGGAGCGGTGCATCTGGAGAGAGCTTAGCTAGAAGTTGAAGCGGATCTTGGGCCTGTTCAGCGATCGTCTCTGGATAGATGACTACTGGAACTAGCCGAGATTCAGTGTCCTCTGCTATCTGTTGCATCAAGTAGATCACGCTGAAAGTTGCTCCCAAACCGTGAATTAGCAGATTCACTTGGGAACGGCAGAGAGCAACAAATTCTGAACTCGTCATCGTTAGCATGGCCTGTTTCAAAGACACGATCGTGCTACGTAGAATTTCTACATCGCCCCTCGCAAGTCACTCGCCTTCTCAACATTATTCTGAATTATCTGAAGAGGGCTTAAAGGTTCTTAAAATACTGAGCCAAGGTCTCTAAGTTGTTCAATAAACAACTCAGAATCACCATACCCTTACCGGGAAGCGCTTTCAGCCTCCGGAAGGACTGAAAAAATGTCAAAAGACTGAATTCTATCTTCAGGATGATTTAACCTTTGTTGCGATGAATTAAGAGAAGTTGAATTTCTAGACCCAGACTGATATAGTTGCGTCGTCTTTTGTAACTAGCACTACATCAGTCTGTTAAGAAAGGGGGTAATGAGATTTGGCTAGGAGACGCAAGCGCAAAAGCCGCCGTCGGCAAGAGGGTCGTCGCATTCTTGAGCACGTGCCTCAGTTTAGTATCGAATGTGGCGAAGATAAACCTGTCACGGCTGCTCGCAAGTTTATTCACTCAGAAGGCATACTTCCACCAGCACTGCTGTTGGTAAAGCGAAATGAGCATACCACGGATCGGTACTTCTGGGCAGAGAAGGGGCTGTTTGGGGCCCAGTATGTCGAGGAGAACCATTTTCTGTTTCCCAGCCTGAAGCCCTCTGACGAGGAATTTGAAGAGGCTCCGGTCGCCCTTAGCAGTCGTTGACTGTCTGAGAAAAGCTCAATTTCTTCAAACTCTGCTTTCCCCAGAGGCAAGTCATCTCAACTGCGGTCCGTCTCGCCTGGTGTGGAAGCTCCAAGCGAGATTTGGCTTTTAATAGCCCTTTAGACAGCAGCTTAGACACCACTTCATGAGCGCTAATCTGTCGAGCAACGCGCCTACCGTTAAACGAAACTTTTGAGCGAACTCTAGGATGGGCAAAGCTTCATCCGGCTCTTCAGCCAAGTTTGATCGTTCCTACATATCGCTGAACATTATTTGTTCTTCTGAATCAAACTTATTCTTTTGGTTCAACTTCATTTTGGATCAAGCAGCCAGCCCATTTGAGTCCCTTACCTAGCAACGATCGTGCTTTATAGCCATCTTCCATAAACATCTGCGCTAGACCACAGCTAATGCCGCGATCGCAGGCTCAAAATCCTTTCGGTTTTCTTTTGTCTCAGGCAACTGTGTACTATTGTTCTGTTGCATACAACCTCACCCTTGCACCAAGGCAGTAGACATGACCGCAGTGACTCCTCAACCCACCACGATCCCGGCGTTTTGTGAAGGTATCCAGTACTTCAGCGACTCTTTGCCCGGCTTCGACACTTACGGTCAGGTTCCCGCGATCGCTGTGGGACAGCGGGCGATCGCCGATCTCACCGATCCGGCGGCGGCATACCAAACCCTGCTGTATGCCGATGCTCTGCGCTACCTGGTGCTGCAAATGACCGCGAGTAAGGCATCGGGTCATCCAGGCGGCTTTGCGAGTCAGGCAGAAGTCTACGCAGCCCTGGTTCTGCTGGGCTACAAGAACTTTGTGACAGAAGTGGGACACCATGCGCCTGGTTTCTATTGCGCCATGTTCCTTGATCGCTCTCTGGAAGACATGGGTATCGAGACAGTGCAGCAGTTACGCGATCGCTTCCGAGAAAAGCACGGCTTACTAGGCCACCTTTCCGGCTTCATCCCTGGACTGCTGGCTCCAGCCGGGCCATTGGGGCAGGGACAGCACTTCGCAATGGCAGGAGCGCTCCTGCACCGGGACACGCTGTTCCCCTTCACTGTTGGGGATGGCGGTCTGGGCGAACCGTATATTGTGAGCGCGATCGCCCACTTCCACACTGCCTACCCTGATGTGACTAACTTCCTGCCTGTACTGGTGTGGAACGGCTTCTCCCAAGAGCATCACAGCATGGTGTCGCTCCAGAGTAACGATCGAATGACGGACTACTGGCGCGGCAACGGCTTCGAGGAAGTGGTGCTGATCAACGCTAAAGATTTCGACGACCAGAACCAGCCCGGAGAATACGTCGATAGCACGATCTTCTCTCAGGCCCAGCGCCTCGCTTTTGGACAGGCGGTGCTGGCAGCAGCAGATAAAGCAGCAAAATCGGCTTTGGGGGGCAAGCTGACTGTGCTAATTATCAAGCAACTCAAGGGGGCGGGCGTTCACGCGAAAGGGGCGAAGTCCCACAACCTCTATGCTCAGCACACCCTAGAGAATCTTGACATCATCTCAGCGCTGAAAACCCGCGCCCTCACGCCCGCCGCTTGGGAACTGGTGCGATCGCTCACAGTCCGCGCCAATGGCGGCCCTGCTAGCAAAACCGTAGTGACGGAGTTTGTGCGCCCCCTGCCGAATCTGGGACAGTTGCCCCTGGAAGAATACCCGATCGGCGGCGACCCTAAAATTTCTACAACAGCAATGGGTCGGCTCGTCGGTCATGTCGGACAGGCTGATCCTGCTTTTGTCGTCACTAATGCCGACGGTAACGAAGCATCGGGCATTGCCAACATCAACCAGGCGCTCAAGATCAACCACCCCACCGCAGATCCGCTCTATAACCAAGAACCCGGTGGTCAAGTTTATGAACCTCTGAGCGAAGATGCCTGCGCGGGCTTGGCGGCGGGTTTGGCGCTGTTTGGTTCTCGTACCCTCTGGTGTTCCTACGAATCTTTTGCGGTCAACGGTCTGCCGATCTGGCAAACCGTGACGCAAGCAATGGCGGAACTGCGCCGTCCGACTCCTTCCACCGTGACGCTGTTTACGGCCGGAGCGCTGGAGCAGGGCCGCAACGGCTGGACGCACCAGCGCCCGGAAATTGAAGCCTACTTTGCCGCGATGATGCGGAATGGCAATGTGTTTCCGCTTTTTCCGCCCGATGCCAACAGCATTCAAGTTTGCTACGACTGGGCATTGACCACGCAGAACAAGGGCATTGTGATCACGGCCAGCAAGTCACCTCTGCCCATCCGCACTACCTTTGAGCAAACCCGTGAGGCTCTGGAAAAAGGCGCGGTGGTGCTGCACGAAAGCCAGGGTAGCCAAACGATCGTCCTGGCGACGATCGGCGACATGACGCTAATCCCTACCTTTGAAGCTGCAAAACAGCTAGAAGCGCAGGGCTACGGCGTTCGCATTGTCTCAGTGGTCAATCCTCGCCGCTTGTTCCGTCCCTCCGATGTTGCCTGGGAAATTTGCTCAGAACCCGATGGTCAGTTCCTAGACGATGCCGGATTCGAGGCCCTCTTTGGTGGCGCTGGTTTGATTGGTGTGACGGGCGGAACCAGCAACGTGCTGGAACCCATCATGCTCCGCAGCACCGCCAACCGCGACACCTTTGCCTGGAAGCGGGGTGAGACCACAGGCAGCGCTACCGAACTGATGGCGCTGAACGGCATCACGGCAGCAGCGATCGCCGATCGAGCGATCGCGCTAGTCAGCTAGGTTCTGTTGACTTCTAGATCGAAATGAAGGTGAGGTGGGAGTTTGAGGGCGAACTTCAAACTCCCACTTCACCCCAGACTGTCAGCACAACCTAGTTTGGACTGGCTAAATTGACTTGGACGGTAGCGCCGCGATCGCTCAGGGTTTCTTCCTTCAGGAGCTTGGATCTAGCAAGGTTCTGTAATTTAGTTAAACGGGCTGATGGATCGCCAGACTTTGGGGGTACGGTAATGATCACTGCCTTACCCAACCCGGCGCGTTGCTTCTCAGGATGAAACGAATCTCTGTCGTCATTGCTTTTCTCACTGGCTTTTTGCTGGTTCTTCTGTCTGCCGATCGTCCCGCCCATCCGCTTTTGGCTCCTGGCGCTGGCGCGTTGCCTGCCCTCAATGCCCCGCCTCCTGCCTTTAAAGATCCCTTCAACCAGTTGCGCCAAATTCTGAAGCTGGCGGACGAAGGCTCGATCGAGCCAATGCGACCCTTCGATGAAGTTGTGAAGGATCTGCAACGACTGGACGGCATGATCACCCTTTACCGTGATCCAGAAAGCGGCAAAGTGTATGCCGAGATTCTGCCTGAGCAACTCAACGTCAATTACCTGGCGACGATCACAATGGAGTCGGGAATTGGCGCAAACGGCATCTACAGTGGCTTACCCCTGGCGGATTTTGTCTTCAACTTCCGGCGGGTGAACAAGCGAGTGCAGTTTGTGGTGCCCAACGTCTACTTTCGGACTCAGCCCAATGATCCGTTGCAGCGATCGGTAAAGCGAGGCTTCACCGATTCTGTGCTGAAGGCCTTGCCAATTCGCAGCATTCATCCCGATCGCAAAAGCTTGCTGTTGGATCTAGAACCGTTGCTGGTAAGCGATCTGCCCGGACTGATTCCGTTTCTGAATGCGGTGCTGGGGTCGTCTTATACCCTGGATGCCAGCAAGTCTTCTCTAGGGCCTGCCAAAGCGTTTCCGCAGAATGTGGAACTGGAAGCAACCTACGGCTTCAATGGTGGCAATCCAGAGGAACTACCGGCCTTCGTGTCCACCTTGCCAGACAACCGCACGTTGAGTTTGCGGGCCCACTACAGCTTTTCAAAACTGCCAGAGAAGAATGGTTACCGGCCGCGTCTGGCCGACGATCGCGTCGGCTATTTCATCACTGCCTTTCAGGATCTATCCGACACCTCACCCAGAACGCCCTTCGTCCGCTACATCAATCGCTGGCATCTGGAAAAGCAAGATCCGAAAGCGCCGCTGTCACCGCCCAAGCAGCCGATCGTCTTCTGGATCGAAAACACTGTGCCCCTGGAATACCGGGATGCGGTGCGGGACGGCATTTTGATGTGGAATACAGCCTTCGAGCAGGCAGGGTTTAAAGATGCGATCGTCGCCCAGCAGATGCCCGACAAAGCCGACTGGGAGCCAGCCGATGTCCGCTACAACGTGATTCGCTGGATGGCTTCCTTCGACAGTGGCTTTCTGGGCATCGGCCCTTCCCGCACCAATCCATTCACTGGGCAGATTCTGGATGCAGACATTCTGATCGATGCCAGTTTTGCCCGCTACCTGAAGCAGCGATACCAAAGCTTAGTTCAACAAAACCAGGCGCAGCAGAACCAAGCGCTGTCTTCGCTGGCTAAGCTGACGGGCAATCCCGCTCTGTGCAGCTACGGCATAGATTCCCATTTCTTGAGCCAGGAACAATCGAAGCGATCGCTCAATCCTAAACTGGCGCTTCAGTTGATCGGCAACTATGATTTGTGCTTTGGCATGGAGGCGACTCACCAGCTTGCTGTCGGTTCCATGGCCATCTCCATGCTGCAAAATCAGCCTCCTAGCGGTGAGGAAGTCAAGCGCTATGTGCAGGAGTTCTTGCGGACGCTGATCGCCCACGAAGTCGGGCACACCCTGGGATTGCGCCACAACTTCCGAGCCAGCGCCATGCTGTCGCCCGACCAGTTAAACCAGCCAGAGATCACCCGGGCCAAAGGACTGATCGGCTCAGTCATGGACTATGCTGCCGTTAACCTGGCTCCTCAAGGAACCAAGCAAGGGGATTACTTCACCCATCGCGTTGGCCCCTACGACGAGTGGGCGATCGCCTACGGCTACACACCCACTGCCACTCCCCAGGCAGACAAGCGCCTAGTGGAATCCATCGCTCGCCGCGCTCCCGAACCTGACTTGGCCTACGCCACCGACGAAGATCGGTTCGATCGCCTCGATCCTAAAATTGCCGCCTTTGACCTGAGCGCCGACCTGCTCACTTACGCCCCGTGGCAGCTCGACAACGCCCGCGCCATGTGGCAACGTCTAGATCAGCGCTACCCGATCGCTGGGGAAAGCTTCAGCGATGTTCGGCAGTTGTTCGATGAAATCTTCGACTACTACTTCCAATACTCCCGCCTTTTGACCAACTACGTTGGCGGACAGTCTTTCAATCGCTTTCAGGCAGGCGACGCGCCGGGACAATTGCCGTTTGAACCGTTGCCCCTGGAAAAGCAGCGCCAAGCCCTCTCTCTCCTGCAAAAATATGTGTTCGATGAGTCGATGTTCCGCTTTTCGCCAGAGTTTCTAAACAAGCTTGCGCCTTCGCGCTGGAATCACTGGGGTGAAGATCCGGTTGTCTCGCCGCTGGATTACCCAATCCACGATCGCGTCCTGCTGCTGCAAACGATCGTCCTCGACAATCTGCTGTCCTCCAGTCGCTTGGCGCGAGTCCGGGATGCAGAACTGAAGACTCAGGCAGGGCAGGCGCTGATCTTACCGGAACTGTTCGACACGCTGCAAATGGCGATCTGGAAAGAAGTAGTGCAGCCACCTGATGGCAAGCTCCAACTTTCCAGCCTGCGACGCGGCTTGCAGCGCCAGCACTTGGACACGCTGACCCGCATGGTGCTGCGATCGACTAGTACCCCCGGCGATGCCCGCACTGTGGCTTGGTACGAACTCAAACAGTTAGCTACTGGACTCGATCGCACCCTGAAGCGCCGCGAGAAGGATATGGACACCTATACCCTGGCCCACCTAGAGGAAAGCCGCGATCGCATCCGCAAAGCTCTGAATGCCCAACTGCAAACCCAGTAAAGCGATCGCACTTCTTCAGGAGTGCGATCGCTCCGTAGTCTCTAGCGCAACGATCAAGTCCTCATTAGCACCCGCACCAATCCAGTGATGCTGTTAACCAGGATTGAAATCAGAATCGCGATCGCTAGAATGACGGTGATTGAGGAATCTTTAGATCTTCCGTGCTTCATTAGGGGGGCAGGAATCGATAGGGGTGAGAAATTGAGATTCACTATGAAAAAATTGCTGACGGACAGCAGAAATCAGTTCCGGACGAAAACCTAATCATCTATTGGCAAAGAGAAATTGCAAGTTTGCAGAAAAGTTTAGCCAGAGCAGCAAAACGATCGAGGCGAGGAAAATGATCTTCAACATTCAGCAACCGATCCAAGTGAATTCCACCCTTTCTACTCTGTTGGCAGAACTAGGAGAGGAATGTGAAACAGTTGTTTTTTTACTCAGTCAACTCAAACTAGCCAACCTCACCGACAACCAAAAGGGCGATATTTTGGCAGAACTTACAGGCTCCATCTGTCATCTCCATGTCCATACAGAACACCTACCCGAATTACTTGAAAATGAAATCCTGACCTTGCCGGATGATGCAGATAGCGATTAAACACAGAGCAGGTAGCGCAGCAATACTGTCAGCAGACGATTGCGAGCAGAACGCTGAAATTGTGATTCAGGAGTGAATCGAAACCTCAAAAGAAGTCGTCCAATCTCAGTGCATGAGATCCTGATAAACTAAAGACATCATTGCATCACCTGTTACAAACCCAGCGCCAATTGCAGCGCTGGGTTTGTAAGGGAAAGTGATTTTATTCAGTGAATTTAGTCAGCGATACCCACGATCGACTTTTGGCTACCGAACTTCTGCTGCAAATCCGCCTTGCAAACGCTCAGAACTCGTTGGTCATCTTGAGTTAGGGTGGGGAGGCGGTGGAATCCTTGCAGCTCAAGCTGCTGGAGGGCGGGGTTCCCTG
>DATNQR010000110.1:0-1965 GCA_036703905.1 Thermosynechococcaceae cyanobacterium | reverse complement strand
AACAGCAGGCGAGCAAGATTCTTTATCGTGGTGTGTTCGGCACTCAGAAGCCGGGCGGTTGGCTGGCCAACGCCTTTGACTTCCGGCTCAAGAATGTAGCCAACACCAACATTCTCTACTGGGGCGGCAAACTGCTGGCCTTGTGGGAAGCCGCTGAACCCCACCGCCTCGATCCCGCTACGTTGGAGACTCTAGGCATCGACTACCTGGACGGGCTGCTGCACTCCGGCTCTCCCTTCGCGGCTCACCCGTGGATTGACCCCGCCGCCGAAGATGGTGCGCCCTGCTTGGTCAACTTCGCCCTCAAAACAGGTCTATCCTCCACCATTACGATCTATGAATTTGATTCCGCAGGCAAGCTGAAGCGGCAGTATGCTCACTCGGTTCCGGGCTTCGCCTTCATGCACGACTTTGCCATTACTCCCCACCACTGCATCTTCTTCCAGAATCCGGTTAGCTTTAACCCGCTGCCATTTCTGGTCGGAGTTCGGGCGGCGGGGGAGTGCATCCAGTTCCGCCCAGATCAACCGACCCGTGCCATCCTGGTTCCGCGTCAGCCGGGAGGCGAAGTCAAGACTTTTGAGATTGAAGCAGGTTTTGTGTTCCATCATGCCAATGCTTTTGAGCAAGGCGATGAAGTAACGATCGACTCCATTTGCTACGGCAGTTTCCCCGCAGTGGAACCTGGCTCGGATTACCACCAGACCGACTTCGCGGCCCTACCGCCGGGTCAACTGTGGCGCTTCCGGCTGAATTTGCGATCTGGCACTGTGGAGCGGGAACTGGTGGAGCCACGCTGCTGCGAGTTTCCCTATGTGCATCCCGCCAAAGCCGGACGACCTCACCGCTACGTCTACTTGGGTGCAGCCCACGCAGAAACGGGCAACGCGCCCCTGCAAGGCATCCTGAAACTGGATCTAGAAACCCGATCGCGCCAGCTTTGGAGCGCCGCTCCTCACGGTTATGTGGGCGAACCGATCTTTGTCCCCCGATCGCCCCAGGCTTTCCGTGATGACCTTCCCAGCGCTGAACTGGTGGATGCGGAAGATGATGGCTGGCTGCTCACTCTGGTGTTTGATGCCGATCGCGATCGTTCTGATGTAGTGATTCTGGATGCCGCAGACCTAGAGCGCGGCCCGATCGCCCGTCTACACCTGAAGCACCACGTCCCCTACGGACTGCACGGCAGCTTTACTCCCCACTGCTTCGTCAGTTAAGCACTCGCGCTGCCCTCAATGTTTCTAGGTTCTGTTGACTTTTTCGGTTGAAATGGAGTTTGAGGGTGTTTCCCTCATCAGAAGAAACGCCCTCAAACTTCCTGATCGCCTTGGTCTTGATTTATAAAGTCAGCAGAACCTAGTTTCTAAACTGGGCTCTAAGCTGGAAAGCTGAAAACTGTCTGCTTCCACATCCGCAGGTAGTGCAAGCTAGTTCGTAAAGAATGCTCCACCCGTCTGGTCAATTTCGAGCCGGTTGACAGCGTTTCCATCAAAGGTTCAGAGGGTGGATTATATTGCTTATCCAAAACTCACGTTGGATTAGAGCAGTTTATTCCTGGCGATATGCCCAGTTGGTTTACCCGTGCTTGCTACTGTACTTAACCTACCTGCACACCGCTATATTTGCTTGATGGGTTTGTTTGCAGAGGGCAGCGATGCCGAGTTGGCTCTTCAGCCGTCAACAAACCTCACCATAGCTCTCGAACCCCTCACTTTCAAGTCCGCCACTCTGCTAAAGCGATCGCGACTCCTTCTTGTAAGGCTTTGGGTTGCGTTGATCGACTCAACGACTGCAACTGCTCGTAGGCAGACGGCAGGATCTTGAGAGCAGCGATCGCGTGGAGACGAGTGCGGGGATCGGGTGCTGCTAGGAGTTGAATCAAGGGATAGATCGCCGCAGGTTGTCCCAAGTGGCCCAGAGCAAGGGCGAGGGCTTGCTGGTTAGCAGGATCGGCCGCTGCTTTCA
>DATNQR010000109.1:0-1874 GCA_036703905.1 Thermosynechococcaceae cyanobacterium | reverse complement strand
AAGTACAGTGGCAGTTTCAGGCAACCTATCTCTACGGCGTTGTGGAACCTGCCACGGGGGAACACTGCTTCTACGAGTTCACCCACCTCAACAGCGAGTGCTTTGAAATCTTCCTCAAGCTCGTGAGCGAACAGTTCAAAGCCAGCCTGCTGATTATGCAAGTGGATCAAGCGGGCGCTCACAAAGCCAAGCGATTGCAAGTGCCGTCCAACATCATCCTGATGTTTCAGCCGTCGCGTTGCCCAGAGACCAATCCCATTGAGCGGGTGTGGCAGCATTTCAAGTTGGGTTTGCGCTGGGCAGTGCCGAAGAACCTCGAGGAGTTGCGGGCGTTGATGCGGCGGAGGTTAGAAGAGATGACGCAGGGGGTGATTGCATCGATAGTGGGGTGGGATTATATTTTGGCAGCTCTATCTGTAGCTGGCATTTGAAGAATTGGTATAGCGCGATCAGTTAATCTGACGAAGCAGCTCCCTGACCAATCCCTCAGGAATCTGGTGCGGAGCAGTCGGGAGTTGATCGGCGGCGGGGGCCGCGGCGTTGGCACAGCAACACCCAGCGAGCGCAACTGAATCAGCTCCAGAAGCTGCATCAAATCCTGATCCAGCCAACTGCCCACAAATCCCGGCGATCACGTCACCTTTCTGCCCCAAGACGCGCTCTATCTAGTTCCCTTCGCTGCCCTACAAGCACCCGATAACAAGTACCTGATCGAAAAATACAGTATTCTCACGGCATTCTCACGGCTCCATCGATTCAGGTTCTCTCCCTGAGTCGCTAGTCTGACTCAACGCTCTCCCCTGCGATTGTGGTAGGCAATCCCACAATCCCCTCGCTACAGTTTGACGTGACCTCGGCACCAGACCTCCCCGGAGCCGAGCAGGAAGCCAAAACGATCGCCCAATTGCTTAATACTCAGCCATTGATCGGCCCACAGGCTCCCAGAGATGTGATCGTGATCCAGCTGCCTCAAGCGAAAGTGATTCACCTAGCCACCAATGGAATCTTGGAAAATCTTCAAGGCTTACAAAGCGCGATCACTCTAGCTCCCAGTAAGCGATCGGATGGCTTGCTCACCGCTAGCCAAATACTGCAACTCAAGTTGACTGCCAGCCTTGTCGTTTTGAGTGCCTGCGACACCGGCCGCGGCGAGATCACAGGAGATGGCGTAATCAAGCTATCATGATCGTTCATCAGCGCCGGAGTGCCCAGCGTCGCCGTTTCCCTCTGGGCTGTCCCTGATGCCCCTACCGCCAGCCTCATGAGCGAGTTCTACCAAGCCTTGAAGCAAAATCCCGACAAAGCTAACGCCCTACGTCAGGCAATGCTCAAAACACAGCAGCAATACCCTAACCCCCCCGACTGGGCAGCCTTGACCTTGATTGGTAAGCCTTGGACTAGAGCTGCTAGAAAATAAATGCGAGTTAGAGCGAAATTCTGGCTCTCCTTACTTACGACGTATCTTTCCTTTATCAAACCGGAGTCAAATTTTGGTTTTCGTGAACTGAAACGACGCAAATACGATCAGATACCCTGGAATGATAGAAGAGAGCCATAGTTGCCGTCACCTTAGTTGAAACCCTGTTGTGGCAAAACTTTTCCTGACTAAGCGCCAGCAGTTTTCATCCCCTGACTGCTCTTCCACAGCAAATGATAGAACACTTGCTGTTCATATCTTTTTCAGACACGGAGGGGGGAGAAGCAGTACTGCTTCTCCCCCCTCCGTGTAATACTAATCCTGGCATTTAGCTATTTTTGCAGAACGCTACCGTCCAACTATCTTCGCCGCAGCAACGTTTCACATCTGAGTTCGAGATGGATCAGAGTGGTACCATTGCGCCATCAGCACCAGGAAAGCCTGTTCATTTTTCCAG
>DATNQR010000108.1:0-4339 GCA_036703905.1 Thermosynechococcaceae cyanobacterium | reverse complement strand
GGACTCACCAGCACAAACTGAGGCTGGTTCTGAATTGAGAACAAAGTCTGCTGCCTTGCTTGAATTTGCTCCCAGGTTTGGAACTGCTGTAGCAAAGCAGCAGTGGTTTCTCGAATTTGAGGATCACGGCTATCCACTGCTTTCAGTCGAGTCGGCCTGTTGTCTACGAGCTTGGGCGTTTCTTCAGCATTGGAACTGGCCACCAATAAGCCGCTGCGCTCCAGAATAAACACCTTTGCGGCGGAGGCTCTGGCAGCAGGATTGACTTTTAACTGATGTAGGAAATCACTGACCTGGGAGAGGCGCTGCTCTACCGCAGTCACAGCAATTAGCTTGCGGTCGGAGTCGTAGATCGGCTGGGCGGCAGCGATCGAAAGCGGGTAGGGCGCGACCTCCCATTGGTAGATGCGGCTCCAAATGGGCTTCCTAGCCTGTACAGCATCGGCATACCAGCCTTCCTTCTGGAAAGCATAGTCTTTGTTGATATCTACAATGGTGGTGCGGTTTCCTTGAGCATCAGTGTTGTAGGCTCGGACATCGCGATCGCCGTAGCGAGCGGGATTAAGCTCATCGATCGTTACGCGATTGTTGTTCAGGTAATAGCCTGCTCCTGCGAACTCTCCGGTAGCGGCCCCGTACAGCCCATAGCCGATCGGGTGAGTTTGCACTTGCTTCCAGAAAAACTGCCCCATTTTTTCTAGATCCTGTGGCGCAATCAGTCCCAATGAGATCGCGTCTTTGTTGGTTTGGCTCAACCTCTGTGCCGTTTGCAAATAGCTGTTGAGGTGCTGGTCGACACGATCGTTTACGCCAGTCATTAGTTGACTAGCCAGGTCATTTACTGCTTTTTGACCATTTTTGAAGGAAAGATAGCCTACTAACCCAACTGTGCCGAAGATTTGCAGCACAAAGGGAACAATCAGCAGGGCACGAAGGGAAAGTCTGGGTTTGGGGGGCTGCATTAAGGATGAGCCTTGGCGGCTGACAGGAAGCAATCAACAGGGAAAATTATTTTTTCACAATTAATCTCCACGGTGGCTTCAGCTTAGCAGATAGAATTCATGCGCCTGAGTTCTATGGCTGTAGACCAACAACTTACAGCGATTTTCAGATAATAAGCCACAGTGATTGAACCAGCCGAGGGCATCATCAGCGTAGTCTTCAGTGACTTTTGTCATGAAGTCTCGCTTGCGATGACCGGTCAGTTGCTTGGCAGCATCTTTGAGAGTTAATTTAATCGGCCGGTTAGCTCGGTCAGAACGATTAGCTCGGTCAGCACAATCCTGAAGCGTCCTGTTCTAGAGATTAAGGGCAAGGGCGAACAAAGCTACGCTGTCTATTCTCTGGAACTAGCAGTAATCTATCCCTCAACACCCCCATGACCCATCGATCGCCCATTGTGCCTCGCTCCAGCCGCGATCGGAGCGCCGTCAAGGGTTATCCTGCCTAGGTGATCGCCCTCACAAAATCCACTCCGAGGCCCGATCGCCTAGGTCGATCGGAATGCTTACGGCCTTGCCCAAGCGGGGGCGTTCGCGGGTTTGCTGAATATAGGACTGAACGCGATCGGTGTAGCCCCAAGCGTTCAAATAAGTGGCAACCTCATCCAGATGGGCCAGATAGTCTGCCTCAGACAAAGGAAAAGAAGCCTGCTCTAGATACTTCCACATCACCTGCAAGAAAATCTTGCCCTGAGCTTTGCGGAACTGTAGATCGAAGGAGGCTCCCCATTTATCCAGCAGAATTTGGCGCAGGTCTTGTCCGGTCATGGCGAGGTAGAGAATGAGACGGTAGGAAGATCAGCCGATCACAACTGGAAGTTTAGCGATCGGGCTTCCCCATTCTGGATCAAGTTCCCAATCCTCGGTGGCTGCTCACGATAAGGTCAAGTTCTGTGTAATGATTTTAATGACTCCTCGGCAAAAGCCGCAAGCCGCTTTGCCCAGTCGTCAACCCCAATTCGACGCTTGTTGATCTGCGAAGAGCTTTGGCTTCCTACGCCCTTCGCTAAAACCTAGATTTACAGCGATTTCGATCGCTCCACCAGCGTTGCCCAGACCCACCTTAAGATAGCGAAACGTAGCCATGACACAATTCTCTGAATCTTCAGACGTTCCTGATCTCGGTCGTCGCCAGTTTATGAACCTCCTGCTGGTTGGGGCTGGAGGCGCGACGGTTTTAGGAATGCTCTATCCAGTCGTCAAGTACTTCATTCCTCCAGCGAGCGGTGGCGGTGGCGGCGGCGTAACCGCCAAAGATGCTCTGGGTAACGATATTTTGGTTGGTGACTTTGTGGCCAGCCACAATGCAGGCGATCACGTTCTGGCACAAGGACTCAAGGGCGACCCCACCTACATTGTCGTCAAAGAAGACAAGTCTCTGGCAGACTTCGGCATCAATGCAGTCTGCACTCACCTGGGCTGCGTTGTGCCCTGGAACGCCAGCGAGAACAAGTTTATGTGCCCCTGTCATGGCTCCCAGTACAACGCTGATGGTAAGGTTGTGCGCGGCCCCGCTCCGTTGTCGCTGGCCCTTGTCCACTCAGCGGTGGCTGACGACAAAATTTCCTTCACTCCCTGGACTGAAACCGATTTCCGCACAGGTGAAGCTCCCTGGTGGGCATAACGATCGTCCCTCTGTTTTGATTACCATTTGCTACTGAATTCCCACCGATGAAGACACCTTTAACGAGCGTCCGTCGCCGCACTCCGCTTCACCAGGCAGTGCTGGCCCTCACAACCCTGGCGATCGTCTTGGCAAGCAGCTTTGCTTTGCCCCAAGCCGCTTCTGCCTATCCTATCTTTGCTCAACAAGCCTACGAAAATCCCCGCGAAGCTACGGGTCGGATCGTCTGCGCCAACTGCCATTTGGCGGCCAAGCCTACTGAAGTAGAAGTGCCGCAATCCGTTCTGCCCAACACCGTATTTGAGGCTGTGGTGAAACTTCCTTACGACACCAGCGTGCAGCAAGTCATCGGCGACGGCAGCAAAGGGCCGCTCAACGTTGGTGCAGTGCTGATGCTGCCCAAGGGCTTTAAGCTGGCTCCCGAAGAGCGACTGTCTGAAGAACAGAAAGAGAAAACCCAAGACCTCTACATTCAGCCCTACAGCGAAACGAAAGACAACATTCTGGTGGTTGGGCCGTTGCCCGGTGAGCAATATCAGGAAATCGTCTTCCCCATTCTTTCGCCCGACCCAGGCTCAGATAAGTCTTTGCGCTTCGGTAAGTATGCCGTTCATGTGGGTGGGAACCGGGGACGCGGTCAAGTTTACCCCACAGGCGAAAAGAGCAACAACACGGTCTACAACGCCTCAGCAACCGGAACGATCGCCCAGGTGACGAAGCCGGAAGAAGGCGGCTACACCGTAGTTATTCAGTCTGAAGATGGCAAGACTGTCACTGAAACTATCCCCGCCGGCCCGGAACTGCTGGTGGCGGAAGGTCAGGCAGTGAAGTCGGGAGATGCTCTAACCAGTAATCCTAATGTGGGCGGTTTTGGCCAGGTGGACACGGAGATTGTGCTGCAAAATCCCAACCGGATTTTGGGACTGCTGGTCTTCTTCGGTCTAGTCACGCTGTCGCAAATCATGCTGGTGCTGAAGAAGAAACAGGTCGAGCGGGTTCAAGCCGCCGAAATGAACTTCTAATTGTGCTTCTAGCTGCATAACTGCACTCTGCATAACTACACTTAGAGACAAATTATTTCAATACTAAGAGGGGGCGATCGCTCCCTCTTTTTTGTTTGCTACTCTTCTGCTTTTGCTCCATTGACAAACCTCTCATCTTTCATCAAATTTTTAAGTATCGTCTCCGTATTTTTACTACACTACATACCATCTACCTGAGAAGCCCTAGTTCTAAAATGACTATTCAATCAACTTTTTCCAAGCTCTGCACGATCGCTGCTTTGAGTTCCTCAGCCTTGGCTGTCATGCCAATTGCAAACGCAGAAGCCGCCACTTTGAACCTGTCAGAGATCGATCGGCTCTATGTGTTTGGCGACAGTCTGGTGGATACGGGCAACCTGTTTAGCGCCACAGGTGGCTTTTATCCGTCTCCGTTGCAGTACGCGCCGGGGCGGTTCTCCAACGGCCCGCTTTGGGTAGAGAACCTGTCGCTCAGACTGGGGTTGCCCCCCGACCCAGCCGCTAACTTTGCTTTCGGTGGCTCCAGTTCTGGCTTGGGTAACGCAGTTTTGCCAGCCGCGCCCTTGCCGGGGCTGCTGGGCCAGGTGACGCTGTTTGCAGGATTAGTGTCTGAGGCTGATCCCAAAGGGTTGTACGTTCTGTCTGGCGGGGCAAACGACTATCTGTTTGGGGGAGCTACAGACTCAACCCAA
>DATNQR010000107.1:0-1727 GCA_036703905.1 Thermosynechococcaceae cyanobacterium | reverse complement strand
CGGCTGTCGGCGATCGTCCGGCTGACGCTGCTATTGCTGTATGTGGCTTTGACGGTTCCGCTCCCCTTTTTAGCAAACGTGACCCAATCGACGATTCCACCAAACCTGCTGTGGGTTGGGATTGGATTGGGGGCGATCGTGCTCTACGCCGTTCTAACGGAGCGGGTGCTGGTGAATGAGCAGGAAGTTCAAGTAACTTATCCCGCTTGGGTTCCGCGCTTTTTCCGCAAGGGTTGGGTGCTGCCCTGGTCAGACATTACAGACCTGAAGCCTCGACCGACCGGGCAGGGCGGCTTGGTGTACTATTTTCTCAGCAAAACTGGGCAGGCTTACCTGCTGCCTATGCGGGTGGCAGGCTTCGGGCGATTGGTGGCCCTAGTGCAAGCCAAAACTGGTATCGATACCCGCGACGTGCGCCCGTTGTCCCAGCCCTGGATGTACTTAATTCTGCTGGGCTGTACGGTGTTACTGCTGGCGATCGATGCCTGGACAATTTGGACAGCCTCAACGCTGGTAGCGTTCTCTTAGGCAGTATTACTCTTAAGCGATTGAATCTTGCACACTTCTCAAATTCCTGAACTTCGACTGGAGCAAGTGAGCTTGCAGGCCCGATCGCGGCCCGGAATCAAGCAAGATGTGCCGTACTTGCTGCGGGACATTTCGTTTCAGGCCTTTCGAGGCGATCGGGTGGCGATCGTAGGAGCATCAGGGGCAGGCAAAACTTCGCTGCTGCGGTTGCTGAATCGACTGGTGGAGCCAAGTCGAGGCGAGATTTTCCTGGGTCAAGAGCGCTTTACCCAAGTTCCTGTGCTTCATCTGCGGCAACAGGTCGTTCTAGTTTCTCAGGAGGCTAGGCTACTAGACATGACGGTACAGCAGGCTTTGGAATATCCCTTACGGCTGCGGCAACTGGAGCCACAAATCATGCAGCAGCGAGTGGGGGAGTGGCTGGAGCGGCTGCACATTCCCTCAGACTGGCTCAACCGCACCGAGCTTCAGCTATCCCTGGGGCAGAGGCAACGGGTGGCGATCGTCCGGGCTTTGGTGACGCAACCGAGAGTGCTGCTGTTGGATGAGCCAACTTCTGCCCTGGATGTGGGTCGGAGTCAATTGCTGCTGGAGGTGTTGCAGGAACTCACCCAGAGTCAATCCACCACGGTACTGATGACTAATCATCAATTGGAGCTGGCGGAGCAGTTTGCCACTCGCGTTCTGCATCTTCAGCAGGGGCTTTTGGTGCAGGATGCCAGCACTGCCCAAGTAGAATGGTCAGTCCTGCGGCAGCAAATGGTGACGGCTGAAACCCGATCGATCGAAGATGAGTGGGAGTAAAGATGGGTGAGAACAATTGAAACAAAAAAGAGGCGTCCTGAGCAGGAGCCTCAACGTTGGAAATGAAAAAAAGGTGCGGCAACCGATCCCAATATTTTAGAATCTGCCTTCAGCTTGGACTTTCCTGACCTCCCCTCAGTCAGGAGAGGTTGAAAGGCAGTGGGGTTAGTTCTACACAACCTCAAAAATTGGGATGGCGACCTTTATCTACAGGACTTACGCGCTTGAGGCTTGAAACGAGGAAGCTTCAGAAGCCACTTTTTTAAGGGGATTGGGGGATCTCTTTCGCGTAAGTCCTAGTTCAGTTTCAATTCTCAAATCGCTTCTAGATTTTTTTCACCCGTCCGAATCCGAACGCTCTGCTCCACAGTGGAGATAAAGATCTTGCCGTCTCC
>DATNQR010000106.1:0-3987 GCA_036703905.1 Thermosynechococcaceae cyanobacterium | reverse complement strand
GCTCAATTGCGAAGCAGCTTGAGTAGTTCTGAGTAGACAATTTTGCCGTTGTGACGACGATCAACGGGCAGCTTGGCGCATACTCGCACACTGCCCAGACTGGCCCATTCCAGAGATTTTTTGATAGCTTCCAGGTCAAGGGGCGGGGCAGAGCGGCATGGCTCAATCAGCAGCACCCGTTGACCTTGGTGGAAAATGACGGCAGAGCGACAAATTTCTGGATAGCGTTGCAGCCAACCCTCGATCTGGAAAGGGTACAGGTCACCATTGCCATCATGGATGCAGGCCTCGCAGCGACCCAATAACCAGAGGCGATCAGCAGAGTCCACATACCCCGCATCTCCAGTGCGATGCCAGATTGCTTCTCCAACGCGGAACTTGGTGTCGCGATCACCTTGCCCCTGCCAGTAGCTAGACAGGACATGATCCCCACTCACGACGATTTCTCCTACTGCGCCCTTCGGCAAGCAAATGGCAGCAAATTGGTCGGGTGTAGCGGTGAAAATTGCGCGATCGGGCGGCACAATCCGCAGTTGGATCGCAGGAATCGGGACACCGACCAGCAAGCCTTTACCTGATTGCATGGCTTCCAAGTCGATCGCCTGCATCTGGGCAAGCCGGATCTGGGCGATCGGTTCAGCTTCGGTGGAGCCGTAGAGAATAGTGATCTCAGCTTGAGGCGCAAATTGGGGTAGCTGCTGGAGCAGGCGCGGCAGAATTGGCGCACCACCGCTCAAAATGTGCCGCACGCTAGACAGAGCCATCTGGTGGCGACGGGCATAATTAACCAAGCGCTCCAAAAAGGCGGGAGAAGCCAGGATGCGATCGGGAGAATAGGTCTGAATCTGCTTTAGGACTGGGGCAGGGGCGATCGTGCCGGGCGCGCGGAGATTGCCCCTAGGGATCAGGGTCGTGGCCCCAACAGCTAGATTGGCCAGCACAAAGATGGGCAATGTGGTTAGCTCTGTTGTGTCCGGGGTCAGGCGCAAGCTTTCCAGAAGAACACGGTACTGGGCCAGCAAAAACCCATGAGTTCGCAGGGCAGCTTTGGGCATTCCGGTGCTGCCACTGGTGAAGGTGAGCAGAGCGGGCGCAGTGTCAGGGCAAGCGGCGATCGTCGGCTCTGGTGACAAACTGTGCAACTGCTGCCAGTGGAGCGTTCCAGGTAAAGGTAGCCCGATCGCAAACTTGAGGGGAATTCGCCGTAGCGCCGAGACGCGGCCCAGCAGGGCGTAGGCCTTCGAGGTGGCAATTAACGCTTGAGGTGGGCACTGAACACAGGAGCGTTCCAAGTGCGCTCGTCCTGCTCCTGGATCGAGAAACATCGCCACCAAACCTAGCCGAAACGCTGCCCCCAGGATGATATAGAGTTCGGCAGCCATGGGATGGAACACTAGAACTCGATCGCCCGCTTGCAAACCCGATCTCCGCAACAACGTTGCCGCCTGCCCTACAGCTAACTCCAATTCAGCAAAGGTGATGAGGCGATCGAACTTGCCCCAGGAGTCAATCAGGGCTGGGGCTTGGGGGCGCAGTGTGGCTTGCTGTTGCAGTAGGGTGGCGATGTTCATGCGGCAATTAAAGGAGGCAATTGGAGACTGACGATCGACTGTACACAAGCCACACAAGACCACAGTCGGAATCAACTACAGTGCGGAATCAAAGACTAAATCCCTAATTCCCTAAGTACTCAGTCCATAGGTATCCAGTTTTGGTTGCAAACTCATTTAGCTGAAAATTAGCTAGCAATCTACGCCTAGTGAGAAGCAAGATGGCTCCTCGACTGGGCAAGCGTTAGGTTTTGTGTACAAGGTCATTTCTGTATTCCAAAGCACAAATCTACCTTAAGACATAGGCATAATATCTCAGAGTCATTACCGAGTTCCCTAAAATCCTCGGCCTATCCTCCAGTGGGGAGAAACACATTTCATGGCAAAGCAATTCGGTCGGCGTGAGTTTATTATCTTCACCTCCGCCGCAACGGGCAGTGTTCTGCTCAAGGCTTGTACTGGAACCAGCACAACTTCCTCTAGCCCCGCCGCTTCCACCGCCGCCTCTCCAGCCGCTTCGACTGCTGCCAGTGGCAATGGTATTAAAGTTGGCATCCTTCACTCGTTGAGCGGCACGATGGCGATCAGCGAGAAGAGCGTCGTGGATGCCGAGCAGTTAGCGATCGAAGAAATCAACAAAGCCGGCGGCGTCCTCGGTAAGCAGATTGTTCCTGTTGTGGAAGACGGCAACTCTGACTGGCCCACCTTCAACGAGAAAGCCAAGAAGCTAATCGATCAAGATAAGGTCGTGGCAGTCTTCGGTTGCTGGACTTCTGCCAGCCGCAAAGCCGTGCTGCCCACCTTTGAGTCGAAGAACCATATGCTCTGGTATCCCGTGCAGTACGAGGGTCAAGAGTGTTCCAAGAACGTCTTCTACACAGGAGCCGCCCCCAACCAGCAGATCGAACCCTCTGTTGATTGGCTGCTGGAAAAGTACAAGGGCAAGCCCTTCTTCTTAGTCGGGTCTGACTATGTGTTCCCCCGCACCGCCAACACCATTATCAAAGCCCAACTGGAAGCGAAGGGCGCAAAAGTAGTGGGCGAAGACTACATTCCTCTGGGCGGCACAGAAGTCACCCCGATCATCTCCAAGATTAAAGCAGCAATGCCTGATGGCGGCGTGATCTACAACAGCCTCAACGGAGACAGCAATGTGGCTCTGTTCAAGCAGATGCAAGGTGCAGGCTTGAGCCCGGATAAGTACCCCTCTATGTCCGTGAGCATCGCTGAGGAAGAAGTGAAGGCGATCGGTGTGGAATACCTCAAGGGTCACTACGCTGCCTGGAACTACTTCCAAACGGTGGAATCACCGGAGAGCAAGAAGTTTGTAGATGCCTTCAAAGCCAAGTACGGTGCGGAGCGTGTGGTCAACGACCCGATGGAAGCCGCCTACATCATGGTTTACCTGTGGAAGCAGGCTGTGGAGAAAGCGGGAACTGCTGATGACCTGGATAAAGTCCGGGCGGCGGCTCTGGGTCAAACTTTCGCCGCACCCGAAGGCAAGGTGACGATGGAAGCTAACCATCACCTCTCAAAAGTGGTGCGAATTGGGCAGGTGCGGGATGATGGCTTGTTCAACGTGGTCTACGACTCCAAAACTGCTGTGAAGCCTGTGCCTTGGAATCAGTACGTGGCGGACACCAAAGGCTACGCTTGCGACTGGTCTGATCCCAATAAGGGCGGCAAGTTCAAGACCACCTAGGAAAATATCCGAAGAAGTTCTTCTGTGGTTTGTCGTCAAATCCCCCTTTTTTAAGGGGGACTAAGAATCCAATTTTCCTCGTTAGAGGAAGTTAAGAAGGAGCGTTGAGTAGCCCATCTCTTCTCAAGCCTTCTCTAAAGTCATTCCAGCGATCGCTCTAACCAATTTGAAAGCGCCGAATTCTTGCAAGGAGAACGATCGTTGTCACAAATTCTAGAATCCCTGTTTGGTGGACTCAGCATTGGCTCGGTGCTGCTGTTGTCGGCGCTGGGTCTGGCGGTCGTTTTTGGCTTGATGGGCGTGATCAACATGGCCCACGGCGAACTGATGATGCTGGGAGCCTACACAACTTTTGTGGTGCAGAATGCCCTCAAGAAAACAGCCCTGGCAGATATTTACATCTTCGTCGCTCTGATTGCGGCCTTTGCGGTGACGGCACTGGTGGGGCTGTTGCTGGAGCGGGGGGTGGTGCGATACCTCTACGGTCGACCATTGGAGACGCTCCTCGCAACCTGGGGCGTGAGCCTAATCTTGCAGCAGTTCATCCGCAGCGTTAGCCCTCAGTTTGTCGTTGGAGTTGCTCTCTTCAGCTTGCTCTACTTTGGTGGGATGTGGTTGGTGTCTCGTAGATCCGATTTTCATCGGTTGCGGAACTGGGCGATCGCGCTCTTGCTGCCCCTTTCTGGAGCGATCGCCTTGGTCGTCTCTAATATTCTGGGAGCCACCTACAAGCTG
>DATNQR010000105.1:0-6417 GCA_036703905.1 Thermosynechococcaceae cyanobacterium | reverse complement strand
GAAGACGGCAAAACTACCCCCGATCCCCACGTCTGGCACAGTGCCCAGAACGGGGCGCGCATGGCAGAGGTAATCGCCAACAACCTGACTAAAGTTTCTCCCCCCCAGGCAGGGCTGTATGCCAAAAATGTTCAGCTTCTCACCACAGATCTGAGCCGCCTCGACTCCTGGATCAAAGCTCAGATCGCTACCATTCCCACCGCTTCTCGCAAACTTGTGACGACTCACGACGCTTTGGGCTACTATTCCGCTGCCTACGGAATTCCTGTAGAAGGGGCGCTTCAGGGCATTAGCACTGATGAAAAACCCACGGCCGCACGGGTGAAATTTCTGGTGGATGACCTCCGAAACACTCAAGTTCCCACGGTCTTTGCAGAAGTGAGTACTAATCCCAAGCTGCTGGAGGTCGTGTCCAAAGAATCAGGAGTTAAGATTGCAGAACGCGAACTCTACACCGATGGCTTGGGTGAAAAGGGTTCGGCAGGCGAAACTTACCGAAAAATGCTGGTGTCCAATACCCAAACGATCGTGGAAGGCCTGGGCGGCAAATTCACACCCTTCGAGCAGAAGTAGATCAAGAACTCGCTGCACCGATCGATGCTAGGTTTACTGGCTCAGGATGGCGATACAGGACTTGCTCTGAGGCGATCGTCCGATTCTGATCAACCCAAACCAGCGAAACTTGCTCAACCTCACCCGCTTCCAGAGTCACGATCGTAAAGTTGCGGCGGCAGGAGTCCTCAGTCGTCACAATGCGCGGCACACTAGCTGCATTGATGTACACCGTTCCATTGGCGGCCATCACTGGAGTCCGAAGCTGGGTTTTGGTGGTGCGGAGTTGGTGGTGCATATGACCAAATGTGACGATCGGAATGGCTTTGCCCAACTGCCGTACTAGAGCGATCGCTTCCGCAAAATCTGGATCACCGTGATCGCTGCCTAAAGGCTGCCAGTCCCGTCCGCAGGGATCTTCTGGACGATCGCCCAAGCCCAACGGCCCGCAGTGGCCGATGAAAATCACGGTTTTGTAGGTCGCCTCCTGTGCTGCCGCTACAATCCGCGCCGTAGATTCCTCAAAACTGCCGATGCCATAGCGCGATCGATAAAACTCAGGATTCTTCCACTCAGACCCACCCCAGCTAAAGGGTCGCGCCCCCACCACGCTTAGGTTGAACTGAGGAAAGTCTAGTTTGCCGTAGCCCACATGGGCTGTGCTCAGCAAATCCAACTGCTGCTGCACTCGGTCTTCCTGAGTGCGATCGTAGGGAGACTTCTTCTGACCCCACTCCGAGGCGCTATACCAAGCGTCGTGATTGCCTAGAATCACTGCTTTCGGCAAATCCAGTGCCGCTACCGATCGCACCACATCCACTGCCTCATTCCCAAAGTCTCCCACCAGCAGCACTAAATCCACGTTTAGGGCCCGCAGGGCCTCGCCATCTTCCGCATCCCAGCGATCATGAACATCTCCCACCACTGCAATCTTGACCCGCGCGATCGTCTCCGATCTGCGAGGTGGCCTTCCCTGTGCCCCATCCACCTGCATCACAATCTCTCCCGAATATCCCTCCTCCAGGATAGTTAAAGTCAGCGAGTTTGCAGTGATGAGGCGGGATTGGCATCAGTCCCGCTCACCTTAGTATTCTGCTGCGATCGCCTGCCGCAGTTTTCGCCGCCTAGCGACATTACGATGTGTGTAAAATAGAGTGAGAATCGTTAAAATTTCTTTACTTTACAGGCCGGTCGCAGATCCATGACATCAGCCACATCACTTTTCTCTCCTGTTGAGGCGGACTTAGATGTTCTGACAGAGAACCTCAAAAGTTTGATTGGTGCGAAACATCCAGTACTGTTTGCGGCAGCAGAGCATTTATTTGGGACAAGAGGAAAGCGGGTGCGACCAGCGATCGTCCTGTTGGCAGCGCGAGCCACGATGGGAGATCAGGACATCACGCCTCGTCACCGTCGCCTCGCCGAGATCACCGAGATGATCCACACTGCCAGCCTGGTTCATGATGACGTGGTGGATGAGTCGGAGTTGCGGCGGGGTGTGCCTACGGTTCACAGCAGTTTCACTAATCGGATTGCAGTGCTGGCGGGGGATTTTCTGTTTGCTCAGTCGTCTTGGTATCTAGCGAATCTGGACAATCTGGAAGTGGTGAAGCTCCTGTCTCAGGTGATCATGGATCTGGCAGAAGGAGAAATCCAGCAAGGGTTGAATCGATTTTCTACGGAACTGACGATCGAAGAGTACCTGGAGAAAAGCTACTACAAAACCGCCAGCCTGATTGCCAACAGTTCCAAAGCGGCCGCTGTCTTGAGCGAATCGCCTCGCGCCTTGGCGGAAGATCTGTTCCGCTACGGACAGCACTGGGGTTTGGCGTTTCAGATTGTTGATGACCTTCTGGACTTCACTGGATCAACTGAGGAACTTGGCAAGCCTGCTGGGTCAGACCTCAAAAGTGGCAATCTGACGGCTCCAGTGCTGTTTGCGCTAGAGGAAAAGCCGTATCTGTCAGTGCTGATCGATCGCGAGTTTGCCCAGGATGGCGACTTGGAGCAAGCGATCACTCTTGTCAAGGGCAGCACCGGACTGGAGCAATCGCGAGATTTAGCCAAGCAACACGCCCAAAAGGCCGTAGAGGCTCTGGTGAATCTGCCCGCCTCGGCCTACAAGCAAACCTTGCTGAAGTTAACTGATTACGTTCTGCGGCGGCTGTATTAGGGACAGCTAGACGCTCGTCTTCAGTCCGATACTTTGGTTACGTTCTCCTGCTAGGCAACAGCAGCGATCGCTCCTCAGTTTTTCCCCTCACGGCACTATAATTCTGATACTCTTCAGAGCTAACGCCATGAATGTTGAGGATCTGCTGCGACGGTATGCGGGCGGTAAGCGTGACTTTTCCTGGGCAGATTTGAGTGGGGCGGATCTAACTGGAGCAGACTTAGCTGGAGTCAATCTGTACGGGGCGAACTTGTCCCAAGCGGTGCTGGTGGAGACAAATCTACACAAAGCAAACTTGCTGAAGGCTAACCTCACTGGAGCAAATTTAACCAAAGCAAATTTGACGATCGCCAACCTCCGCAAGGCAAATCTGACGGGTGCCAAGCTAGAAGAGGCCAACCTGGAGGAGGCAAATTTGTCGGGAGCCATTGCACCCGATGGGCAACCGTTCCTAGTGGCAACGTCCTCTCTTGAAGAGCCAGATGAGAAGTCAGGTGAGGAGTCAGATGAGAAGCCAAGACAAACTCAATCTGAGCCAGTCGAGCCGAAAGCAATACCGGGACAATCGATCGTTCCTCCGCCTACCAAGAGGCCCAGCACTTGGGTAGAGTTTCGGGATCATCTGCCCTGGTCTACGCTCATTTGTTCAGCAGTCGGGTTCAGTTTGTTTGGCGGCTTGCTGCTGCTGCACCAAGCAACGATCGTCAGTTGGTGGATTGTGTGGGCGATCTCCCTGGTGGGAACCGTCAGCGAAGCCAACACCTGGTTTGTGCCGCTCTTGCCAGCGCTGGTAGTTGTGCTGGCAGCAAAGGCAGTGGCGTTGCAGTCGGTGAGCGTTGCCGGATACACAACACTCTGGCAATTCTCCATGGTGGGAATCGCGATGGTGGCTCTATTTTGCTGTCTCAAGTTCTTGTTAGGCTATACCTGGCAGCGATCGTTTCAAGATGTCCTCGCGATCGGCAGTGTCGGATTCAGCTTCACGCAGCTTTTTGTGTGGGTGATGTCTGGTAGTTGGTTGCTGGCGCTGCTGTTGGTGCTAGCGATCGGCTTCACAGGGCTAGGCGCGATCGCCTGGATGCAGATGCAGGACACAGGCTTTTCCCGGTTACAGATTCGCTGGACAGTAGCGATCGTCAGTGCGATCGGACTGGTCAGCATTCGATTACTGGGCGCTGCCACTTTGCGATGAAGCTACACAGCAATCTAGCTGGGTGGATAGCACCGTAGAAAGCGCCTTCCAGTCCTCAACAAAACCGGACAGCTACTCAACGCTCAAGCAGTTTGCCCTAGCTTCGGCAGCAGGTTGGGCGAATCGCGCTGCTCCAGATGGATGGATCAAGCTCAAGCCCATCGATCGCTGGCTCTGAAGTGGTCAGACAATGCAATCCGATTCTCCAGCCGGCTTCAAATCCAGGACTCAGACTGAGCAGGTGGCTTTATTGACGAGCTAACCCCTCAGCCTGATGCTCTATTCCATGCAGCTTCTAGTTAGATTGGTATGAGTTCAGAGAGTCATCCAGTAAATATTTAGCGAAAGCGGGGATTTTGGGCATTCTGGACTGTAGCCTAACTTCTTCAAGCTAGACACTACTCTTCCAGACAGTTCCCAGCAAACCGCATTTACAGCATAAGGAAACCCCAAGGATGATGAATGACTTGGATGGCGCGATCGTCCTCGCCCCCGCCCTAACTGAAGCAGAAATACACAAACTGTTGATTGAGTGGAGGAGTCCGTCCATCGCGTTTCCACCCGTTCCGGTTCATCACGCCATTGAAACTCATGCGGCTCAGCAGCCCCAGGAGATCGCGCTCACCTGCAAAGATCAACGCTTGACCTACGCCGAACTAAATCAACGGGCGAATCAACTGGCTCATTACTTGCACCAGTTAGGGGTTAGTTCAGGAACGACAGTGGCGGTCTGTGTAGAACCATCCTTCGATGTCGTAGTCAGTTTGTTAGGCATTCTTAAAGCGGGCGGAGTTTACGTTCCGCTCGATCCAACTTATCCCCTCGATCGCCTGACTACCCTGATTGAAGAGACGCAACCCCAGGTTTTACTTACTCAATCCCACCTGCCGAGCCTAATAGGAAGGGTTGATCGAATTTTTTGTTTCGATCGAGATTGGGAGACGCTTCAACTCCTCCCCACTCATAATCCGGGCTACATTATTTCCCTCGATCAGACTGCCTACTTGATCTACACCTCTGGCACAACTGGTAAGCCCAAAGGAGTGATGGTCAGCCATCGTAACCTGATCAATTACATTCTGGTCGCGCAGCAGCAATTTGGCTTTAGCTGTCAGGATGTCATGCCTGCGATCGCCCGCTTTACCTTCAGCATCACCTTTTTCGAGCTACTCTCTCCTCTAGTGGCCGGGGGAACCCTCGTCCTCCTAGAGCGGGAGCATATCTTAGATTTCGAGCGCCTAGTGCAAACTTTGGAGCAGGTGACGGTCGTGCACACCTCGCCCAGCTTAATGAGAAAGCTCTTGCTCTATATCCAGGAAAACAACCTGGACAAACGAAGATTTCAAAACTTGAGACACGCTTCCTGTGGCGGCGACATGGTTCCGGCCGACTTATTAGAAACCATGAGAGCCGTCTTTCAAGAGGCGGAGATTTATGTGGTTTATGGCTGTAGTGAAATTAGCTGTATGGGCTGTGCTTATCCAGTTCCGCGCGATCGTCCCGTCAGCAAAACCCGCGTTGGCAAACCTTTCCCCAACGTATCCGTGCGCCTGTACGATCCCCAGCAAAATCTAGTGTCGATCGGGTCGGTGGGCGAGATTTACATTGGTGGGGATGGCGTAGCTCAGAGCTATTTGCACCGAGATGATTTGACCCAGGAAAAGTTTGTGACGATCGACGGCGATCGGTTTTACCGAACTGGGGATCTCGGTCGCTTCGACAGCGATGGCAATCTACAAATGCTGGGTCGGAACGACTTCCAGATTCAGTTGCGCGGAGTGCGAATTGAACCGGGGGAAATTGAGGCGACGCTGCGCCAGCAGCCAGGGGTGCGGGAGGCGGTAGTAGTAGGGCGGCAACTGAATAATGGAGAGGGGTTGGTAGCTTACGTGGTGCTGGCTCAGGAGTCGCCTTCGATCGCCAGCCTGCGTCAGTTTCTCCAGTCCAAACTCCCTGACTATATGGTTCCGTCGATTTTCGTACCGTTAGAGTCCTTGCCACTCACCCTCAACGGCAAACTGGATCGTCGATCGCTGCCTGCTCCAGATCTCGATAGGCTAGGCGCAGATGACTTGGGCTACATCGCTCCCCAAACTGACCTGGAAAAAGTGATTGCAGAAATCTGGTCAGACATTCTAGGGTTACACTCCGTCAGCATTCAAGATGACTTCTTTGCCCTGGGTGGGCATTCCCTTCTGGCGACTCAAGTGGTTTATCGGCTCCGAGAAGCTTTAAAGCTGGACATCGCCATCAGCCGATTGTTTGAGTTCTCCACGATCGCTACCCTGGCGGAGTATCTCGATTCACTGGGGCAGACGCGATCGAGTCAGGCGGATGAGGTTTTCTATGCTCGGTTTAGTCCAATCGTCTCGACCCCTCGGACAGGCGATTGCATGCTTTCCCCTACCCAGTCCAATCTCTGGTTCCTGAGCCAGTCGGAAGAGGGACGCGCTCTCAACATTCCCCTTGCTTTCAACTTGGTGGGAGCATTACACGTTGA
>DATNQR010000104.1:0-2975 GCA_036703905.1 Thermosynechococcaceae cyanobacterium | reverse complement strand
TCTGTGACAAAGCGTGACTGGTTAGACATTCTCTTGGGTTGCGTTCTCTTAGGCTACGTTGACATTTCGGGTTGATGTGAGGGCAGGGAGCAACGCCCCTGTTGCGGCTTCGCCCTCAAGCTCCCTTATTCCCTTTATCTCATTCAAACATCTCAATTCAAAAGCCAACAGAACCTAGTTTCAAAGCCTAGTTCTAGAAAAAATTGCTCTTTGGGCCAACGTTGGCCCAAAGAGCAATTTTTGTTTCTGAAGCTTGCTCCATCTCCAACACATTGAGACAATCAAGCTTTCTGGGCTTAAAGACGATCGTTGTCACGCAATCTCAGCGCCAGCAGCCCTGCAAAAAGAACCTCAAAGGACTTCAGCCAATGCCAGCTAGTTCCCGCCCTGGCTCTCCCTTGCTTCTCAGCGTTGAAACAGTCATCGGAGCTGCTTTCCGCCTGTATGGAGCAAAGTTTAAGACCTACGCCAAAGTTGCGTTCTGGGCAACGCTGTGGCTGTGGCTGTGGCTCGTTCCCACGATCGCAGTTTCTGCCTTTTTCGTCACAGTGAAGAACTATTACGCTCTGCTGGGCTTGCTCATCCCAGCTCTGACGATCCTGCTGATCTACTGTGTTGCCAAATATCAGATCAACTTGGCTCTGATTGCCCGCCTCGCCTTTGGAGAACTCACGAACCGGCCCGAATCGATTGAAGAAGCCCAACGCTTTACAGAGCCGCGAACGTGGCGGCTTTTTCAGGCAAGCTTATTGCTCGGTCTTGTTTACCTCGGCTGGGTTCTGGCTGTCTACTTGATTTTGATTGTTGTTGCGATCGGCGCTGTAGTGGCTCTCGGCGGCCCTCAAGCCCTGAGCGGTACTGGGCTGACTCCGCCCAATGTGGGAGCAATTCTGCTGCTGTTGCTCTTGGCCGTGGTGCTAATCGGGCTGATGCTGCTGCTGAGCAGCTGGCTGGGGGCACGGTTTTTCCTCTATAGCGTAGCGATCGCTGTGGAACCGGATTTGAAACCTGCCCAGTCTATTCGCCGCAGTTGGTCGCTAGCTAAAGGCAATGTATGGCGGATTGTGCTGATCCTGGTAGTTATGGGTCTAGCGCTGCTGCCGATCGCAGGTCTGGAGCAAGTGATCACCCTGATCATCCAGCAAGCCATTGTGGGAACCCTATCCCGCCGCCAGGCAGACGATGGTTCTGGGCTACTGCTACTGGCTATGCTGGTCAGTCTGGCTCTTAATTTTGGGGTGCAGGTTGTTATCGTTCCCCTGTGGCAGGTGACGAGAGCGATCGTCTACCACACCCTGTCCAGCCCTCCTAGCAAACAGGTATGAGCGATCGACTTCTTCGTTTTTGTTAAACTGCCTCCAAGCCACTGCTGAAGGATATTGCCTTTGCCTTACTCTGCTCCTGAATCAGATTTGCCTCGTAGGTTTGATGTCTTAGTCATCGGTGCAGGAGCAGCAGGACTCTACACGGCGCTCTGCCTACCAGAGCATCTACAAGTTGGATTGATTACGAAAGATACCCTAGCCCTTTCAGCCAGCGATTGGGCCCAGGGCGGCATTGCAGCAGTCGTTGATCCTAAAGATTCTCCTACCCTACATCTGGAAGACACCCTTCAGGCAGGGGCGGGGCTGTGTGATTACGATGCTGTGAAGTTTTTGGTAGAGCAGGCTCCTGAGTGCATTCGATCGCTGGTCAATATGGGTGTAGCCTTCGATCGTCATGGGGAGAGCCTAGCTCTGACTCTAGAGGCCGCTCATTCGCGCCGCCGCGTGCTTCACGCCGCCGACACTACAGGGCGGGCAGTGGTGACAACTCTCACGGGTCAAGTCGTAAGCCGTAAGAACATTCAAGTGATTCCCCAGGCCCTAACGCTGGACTTGTGGCTAGATGACCATCAGCGCTGTGCTGGTGTGAGCTTGGTGCATCAGGGTCAATTCGTTTGGGTGGGGGCCGGAGCGGTAGTTTTGGCGACGGGGGGCGGCGGTCAAGTGTTTGCTCAGACGACAAATCCAGCGCTGAGTACGGGGGATGGCGTGGCGATCGCTCACCGAGCCGGGGCAGCGCTGCGAGATTTGGAGTTTGTTCAATTCCATCCCACAGCTTTGACCCAACCCGGCGCGCCCCGATTTCTGATCAGCGAAGCCGTGCGAGGGGAAGGGGCCCATCTTGTGGATGGGGACGGCCGACGGTTTGCCTTCGACTACCACCCCGCCGGAGAACTCGCCCCCAGGGATGTGGTCAGTCGTGCCATCTTCAGCCACTTGCAGCGAACAAATGCCGATCCTGCTTCAGCCCACGTCTGGCTTGATCTGCGTTCTATTGCGATCGACACCATTCACCATCGCTTCCCCAACATCATCCAGGTTTGCCAGCGCTGGGGTGTAGATGTGCTTCAGCAGCCGATCCCGGTAGCTCCAGCGGCTCACTACTGGATGGGAGGCATCGCAACGGATGTACTGAACCAAACTTCGATTTCTGGATTGTACGCAGTGGGAGAAGTCGCCAGTACTGGAGTTCATGGAGCCAATCGCTTAGCGAGTAATTCCCTGCTGGAGTGTCTGGTCTTTGGCGCTCAACTGGCTCACCTAGAGCCTAGAGAAGCCAAGAGTTGTCCAGAACCATCAGGCAGCGCTCCCTCGATCGCTCTCACTCCTACAGAAGCTGAGACGATCGACCGTCTGCGCCGGCAACTCCCGCGCTTAGTGTGGCAAAGTGCGGGAATTTGTCGAGAGGCAGAAGTGATGGAGATGGCGATCGCTCAGATACAGCAGTGGCAGCAGGAATTTTCTGAACTTGCTTTGACTCAAAAGCTGAACTCGCTCAACCCTGGGCAGTCGGTTCATGTAAGCCAGGACATTCGCCCCTGGGCCGAAACGCGTAACCTGCTGACGATCGCCTTGCTGATCCTCAAAAGCGCTGCCTTCCGCACTGAGAGTCGTGGCGGGCATTATCGTCTGGACTATCCCCAGCCTGAT
>DATNQR010000103.1:0-7721 GCA_036703905.1 Thermosynechococcaceae cyanobacterium | reverse complement strand
TGAATTCGCACTTTCGTAAATCTGTGAGGTGATGCGATAGCTGGGAAGAGACAGCATGGTTTGTTCGCCTTACGGGAGTGGTATATTCCTTGGTCGTAACGAAATTCCTTTGGCAATGCTATACAGATTTGGCAGGATCGCGACAAAACAGTTGTCTGTAGCGGGACTTGGCCAGACAGGCGACATTTCAATCCTCATCTGTCCATTGTGGTAGCTTCTCGCAATTTGGTAGGCAGGGTCTTCGATCGTTTGAAGATAGCCATCCCAGAAGCAGCAATCCAGATGTCAGTGATTTTGGTGGTGGACAGAGTGCTCATCAAAACGACTCCAAGACGATCGTTTTGTACCAGCTTATCTAGGTTGCGTTGACATTTTGAATTGTTGACATTTTGAATTGAAGCGGGAGTTTGAGGGCAACGCTCTCAAACTCCCTTATCCCCTCACATCGATTTATAAAGTCAACGAACCCTAACCACTCCACCCTTATGCCGCTCCAGAAGCCTGACCCAGCTTAGTCAGGAATCGCAGGGCTTTGGCGATGAAGCTGGCGCAGGTGTAGGGCGAGGACTGGTAGAAAGATTGCCAGGCCGAGGCCTTGTGTTCTTCGTAGCGATTGACGTGTTCGGGGTACTGATCCAGCCAGGCCAGGCGAACAGCGTGCCCGATCAGCACATCCAGGACGATGTATTCCTCGATTTGCAGGGCAGGATTGCGATCGACGATCGCCGTCAGTTCCATCAGCGCCTCCACATTCACCTGATGGTATTCGGGAGCCTGGATTTTGTTCAGCAGGTGTTCCACCCGCAGAGCAAAGTTTTTCTCGCCGGGGGTCATCTCCAGCAGTACATCGCTTTCCAGACGGTTGCGCCGCTCTAGCTTGTCGCCAATCACCACACCGCGACAGTGCTTCAGCACCGACCAAACTTTGGGATAGAAGTTTTTGGGCACACGACAGACGGCTCCATCTAGCTGGCGTTTGCGCCACCAGTCTTCCGCTTCTGGAGTTGCGGACAGTTCCTGGGGCACGCTCCAGTCGATCGTGGTGTCTTGCTTCAGCCGCAGCGACTCCTGCCGGAACAGGTCTTTGTTTCGTCCAGCGTAGCCCGCGACTACCTGCTGCAATCGGGTTTGGATGTCGTGGGGGCTGAGTTGAAGCAGAGCTTCGTAGGCTTCGTCTTGGGGCAGTTGGCCCTCCCGTGCCAGGTCAGCCGTCAGCAGAATGATCAGGTAGCCCACCCGCAGGGTCAGCAGTCCCTTAAATAAATCCGGCTGGGCTTTGATCAGCAGACTGAGGTAGATCAGAATTTCCTGAGTGAGAACCCGATCGCGGATATCTTCGCGGCAAAACTCGCGGATTTTCTCCATTACCTCTAGCGAGGACATCGGCTGGGTGATGAGAGAAGCTTCGCTGTAGGCACGACCGACAGCGATCTGCTTTTGGCGCACCAGGATATCGGTGACAGCATCGGTGAGGCTGATGTCGACGCGATCGTAAATCCCTGCTACCCGCCGGACGATCGCCCACAGCTTCGCCTTTGCTGCCTTGAGGTAGATCTCATCCAGTAGTCGCCCAACGGTGACGGCGCGTTGGGGTTGTCCCAATCCAGTGTCAAAATCCAGCCCCTTCAGCCGCACCAGCGTGCTCAGCAGTTCCACCTGCTCGTAGAGGTTCTCCGACTGGCGTAGGTTGGTCAGCAGCAGTTTGGGGTTGGTTTCGCACTCTAGGGAAAACTCCTGCGTATTGTTGAGGGGGCCGCTGCGATCGGGATTGAACGCCAGGTAGTTTCGTCGGGGCGTGGTGTCAAGGACGGGAGCCTGGGCAAATTCAAAGTCGTGCAAGAAGTTGATGCGCTCAATGCTGGCGGTTTGCATCAGTTGGTTCAGGTGGCCCAGCTTCACCCGCACACCGTTGCAGTCGCCGGTTTTGAGTTCCTGCAACAAAGTCAGCATGGGGGCGATGTCGTCAGAATCGCGATCGCCCTCCAGCATGGCGTGGCTCAGCAACAGGGTCATGATTGGTCGCCCTAGCTGGTTCCAGTTGCGCTGGATGTGGGCCAGTTCCGATCGAATCTGGGTGGCCAAAAACTGCTGATCGAAGGCCAGGTAGAACTGGCGCTGATCCAGGAACGAGGGCAGAAAGACGATCGTTTCTCCCCGCACCCGGAAGACTCTAGAGGTAGTGAGGCTCCGCAGCCGGCGGGCAGGCCGACCCGTCAGTTTCAGCTTGTCGTTGCGCCCGATCTGGGTGTAGACCGTGGCCAGATCCTGCGCCTGTCGCACTTGGATCGGTTCCACCTGAGTTGGGGTTTGGGTAGCGATCCCGTGGGCGGCGAGTTGGGCTTGCAGAGCTTCATCCTCAGCTAAGATCGCTAGTTGCACCGTGGGCTTGCGCTGCTGCCGGACGT
Source organism: Thermosynechococcaceae cyanobacterium (assembly GCA_036703905.1). Lineage (GTDB taxonomy): Bacteria > Cyanobacteriota > Cyanobacteriia > Leptolyngbyales > Leptolyngbyaceae > DATNQR01. The sequence continues at coordinate 5,316 of DATNQR010000103.1, read as the reverse complement.
GCAGGTGACGACCGAGGGGATCGACATCGCCGACGGAGATTAGATTCTCGCTCAGCAGTTGTCCCAACAGGTACAAGCTTTGGGCCCAGACCAAGGGCAGGTTTTCGTTCGGAATACGGGTCTGACTTGTGGGATTGGCCCTCTCCGCCTCGATCGCCTCTTTGGGCACAATGTAGAGTTCTGGCAGTAGCTTTAAGCCTTCCCGCTCCACCAGCAGTCCCTCCAGCCGGGTTTGGTATTCCGCAATTTGCTCTCGATCGCCGCGAAACACTGCATCCAGCAATAGATAAGTGAAGAACAGCGGCCACTCACATTCGATGTGTTCAAACTGCTTCAGTTCCCACGGCTCATAGTGCAGGCGAGAGTGATTCTCTAGCACGGTCTGGTGCCCGTCTCGCAGGAACCGCTTGCAGCCGTAGCGCCCTTGCAGCTTGGCGATAATTTCATTGCGGGTACGATCGCTCAGTTCTCGATCGTCCACCGCAAAGGCTGGGAAGCCAACTACGCTCAGCACTGCCGCATCGACTTCTTTGGAACTGGATTCGCGGGGCAGGAGCGATTCTAAGGTGATGCGCGATCGGGCAATCTCATCCGGCAATACATGGATTATCGATCCCTGATCCCCCCGCACCCCAAACAAATCCAGTCCGTTCATCGCTTCCAGGGCCGCCTTGGCCATGCCGACGGAACTAGCATTCAACTCAGGACTGCCGTGGTTGATCTTGTTGCCCCGTTCCCAAATTCCATAGTCCGGGGTGCGGTAGGTGCGACCGATGTAATAGACCAGATTTTGAATGAAGTTCACCTCATCGCTGCTGTAGATGATGTGCAGCCCGGAAGCAGTCATCTGGGCCAGCATCAACAGGAAAATCGAGGTTGCATCCAGTTGCAGATGTCCCCATTCGTGGTCGCCCACTACCACGTCTCCGGTGTGGGTATCGTACTTAGCGTGGAGTGCCTCCATTGGTGACTGGTTCACCTTAAAGCGCTCAACCTTATTCACCTGCCGCATCATGGCGAACAGCAAGCCCCGCATCAGCTTAACGACGCTGTGTTCTAGCTCGAAAGCGCGACCTGGCTCTTCGTCGATTTTGCGGTACGCCAAACCCAAGCCCCACACCGCCAGAATGCTGTAGACGTTATCCCGCACCCAAGCATCGGTGTAGTCGCCGTGGGCGTTGACGGCAGTGCTGGCAGGCAACAATCCGGTGATCGGGTTCTGACGGGTCAGGACGATCGCCCGCACTTGCTGGTAGTAGTGATCCAGTCGATCGCGCAGTTCGGGGGTTCGCAGGGACATAGGGTTATTGAGAAGTTGAGAAGTTTCAGCCGGACGGGAAGGCGGTCGTCCTGCCTTTAGTCTTCCTAATTATCCTCTGTTCGGCACAGGCTGTGGTGCACTGAGAACAGCCTGGTCGTGTTCTAGACCTGTGTTCAGCATCGCAAGGCTTGGACGGTAGTGAGCATTGAGTGATGTAGAGCGATCACCTACAAATCTAGCCCACTACCGTCGAACGCATCTCAGTCTTGTAAGCCTAAGAGCAAGACAGCTTTTCAAAAGCCCTCGGTAGGCAAGTTTTGACGCTTAAGCAATTGTACGAATTGCTTAAGTGAGACGAACTCCTTCTTGAACACCTTCTCATAGCATCCTCTTTGCCGACCAACTAAGCGATCTAACGTCCCGCTTCACCCGCCGCTAGTGACCTTTCGTACCCAACCAACCATCTCGATGCGGTCGGTGTGCAAGCGGATTGTTAGGCTGCTGACGCACAGCAAAAGCACCGAATTAAGAATCTAAATCACAATGAATATAAATGCCATTAGTGTGCAAAAACCTCAATAAAGCAAAACGCATTATTCTTTCTAGTCCTACGTATGTTGGTATTTTTTCAATTAGTTTTCTCAAATCTTTGCTATCAACGTTGGGGATAAAACCGGAGGGCTGCACTTCACTCAGAAGATATTCACTGCCTGCATAAACTTGAATCCAATCTTTAAACTGAAATCCAGTATGAACGTAATGGCTTCTTAGATCATAAGCAGCCTTGATACTTTTATCGATATTTCCTTGAGTGAATCTCCCATCTTTCACCTTGCTCTCAGTAGCTTCAAAGAAAGATTCATTAATTAAATTCTTCAGTGTTAAGAAGAATTTTCTCTTGACCTGATATAGGCGAGTTTTAATCAAGCGTAGATCTTTGTCAGGGACATTGTATGAGGTTAACCTCCCTAGTAGCTGACTCAGGTCATCATCAAAAAGCTCATCTTCTGAATAATCATAAAAATTAGACAATATTTCTCCACAAGTTATCAAATCTAAATAAGCTTTATCTAAATCAGAATGTATCAACTTAATTGAACTGAGATAAAATCTAGCTGCATTGAAAAAGTATCTAAAAAGTTTTTCATTTCTACAGTGAACAGTAAAATCTACAACTGGAGCAGATTCTTTCAGTTCAAGTTTAATACTGATATCATTTCTAGGAGAATCACTGTAGGAAGGATAGTAGCGCCGGGGGGAAAAGCTAATTAAATCTTCATAATGTGGCATCCAGAAAAAGCCAGATCCCTCAATCATTCCATGATTATCAAATCTCTTCCCATACAAAACAGATAAAGCAATACAAATATGATCTCCAATGTGTGAATAGTCAGGAATAATTACACTCTGCTCATTTGGCGGTGGCATGAAGTCGAAGACGAGCATATAGTGATAGCGACCAACAGAATTTTCAGAACTTGATCTATCAAATCGGTTGGTCTGAAAAGAATAAATACCCATCCTATTAGGGTGAACAGGTTCAATGAGTACGTCTTCTTGCTGATAGCTCCCTTCCAGTTTGATAGGAGAGGAGAATAAAACTTTATAAACCTTAGAATCCTGCTTCAAACGGTGATCCATTTTCTCAGCGAGCCTTAATTCTTCTCACAATTTAGCAATAATTTTCAAGCTATTACCCTACCAAGAAATAAAGCTGCCTAACTATCGGTTAGCTTCAGAAAAGTTTGGTTATAGCAGGCAGTAGAGCAACCATCCACAGATATAGAACACTATCCTCAGGTGAGCAAGGGTTCTGGACAATGGCCCAACCCGCCGAGCCAGCAGGCGAAGAATCTCAGTGGCACGAGATGAAGCCAACCAGAAAGCGACATGGATATCGTGGTGGAGTGGGAGCCACGCATCACCTTCGATCGCTACCTGGAAGTGAAGTTCTATCTAGAAAACCAGTTGGGCACAGAAGTCGATCTGATGAGTTAGAAATCACTCAAGTCTTCCATTCGGCCTTTAGTCGAGCAAGAGGCCATTCCTGTCGAAAATTTTCCCGATCGTGCCTCACTCCTGCTCTGCCATCCAGCGCTCCAGGTCTGAGCGATCGGTGAAATCCAGTAGCGCCTCTCCTAGCGCTTCCACCTGGGGCAACAACAAGGATTGAACCTGGGTGATCAAGGCTTCCGGCAATGGCCCAACCCGTCGAGCCAGCAAGCGAAGAATCAGCGATCGGGTAGCCTCTTGCCGTCCTTGCTCTAGCCCTTGCTCTAGCCCTTGCTCTAGCCCTTGCTCCATCCAACTGGTGGTGATCTGCATAATTCCTGCCTGGCTCGCTGGCTCCATTGGATCGAGTTCTGCCTGGAACGCTTGCTGCTCCGCCTGGTTCAGCCGCAGGTAGGTATCGATGAACTGGGAAATCAGGCGGGTTCTGGCTGGGTCGAGACGCAGGGTGATCAGCAGCCGTAGGCACTCGGCTTTGACTTTGGGGCGATCGCCCACAGCAATTGGCATTTTCGCCATCAATGCGGCGACGGGATTGGCTTGATCCAGGTAATCTCGCCAGTTCGATCGATTCAGTTGAATCGATCGAAAGTTGAACTCCAGCACCTTCAAATCATCAAACTCGACGGTGTATTGATCCGGTTCTTCTCGCTGCGGTTCATCAAAGGAGAAGACGACGATGGGGTAGATCCGTTGCAGGTATTTTTGCTGAAGCCGCGCAAAGTAGAAAAACATCCAGCAGCGAAGCAGACTTCAGCCGCCGGACTGGGCTTCAACATGAATCAGAAACCCCACCGATCGACCGGCCAGGTGGACTTGTGCCAGTAGGTTGATCGCTTTGTTCTCGCCGGTGGTCAGGTCGGCGAAATATTCCTGGGGCAAAAACTCGACAGAATCCGGGTTGATCGTCCTCGCAACTGCTGGGACAAACAGTTCCAGAAATTCGATAAAAAAGGTGGAGAGCAGTTCTTTGAACAGCCGGTCGTGGTCGGTCATCGGGTGACTTTACCCTTGCCCTAAGCAGGGGTAGGGCTGGTTTCTAGCCTGATCGATCGTCCCTAGGATTCTATAGGAGTGAGCTAGAGTGGAGCAAATTTGGATTGAGGTCGATCGCGTGATGGATCTGGTGTAGGGGCTGGCTCTACTGTTTTGTCAATTATTAGTTGATGGATAAAGCCGCTTCAACTTGACTCTGGCATCCGCCGTCGTGAAGCGCCAATCAATCCAAGTAGATTCCTGATTACGGGCTGCTACCCAAGCGGCGACTTCAGTTTGCAGCGTCTCAAAATCGGCAATGCGGCGATCCAAACATTGCCGTGCCAAAACGCTCAACTCTATCTCTGCCATATTCAACCAACTCCCATGCTTAGGGGTGTAGCAGAAGTTGAGGCGGCTGAGAATCCGTCGAGCTTCAGCTGGCTCAAACGCTTTGTACAGTGAGGACGGACGATGAGTGTTGAGATTGTCTTGCACCACCGTGATCTGCAACGCCTCTGGGTAATGACGGTCAACCAAATCCTGCAGCAAGTGGGCATAATCTATCGCTGTGCGACGCGGAGTGACTTCGACATGCCGCCATCCCGCCATCGGTTCACACAGCATAAATAGATTCGCAGTCCCATGGCGTTCGTACTGGTAATCCACTCGGGCCGCTTGACCCGGTTGAGCCGGAATCGGAGTCACGGTCTCTTGAACTAATTGTTTCAGGGCTTCATCCAAGCAAACGACGGGGAAGTCCTCTTGGTAGCGGTGTTGGTAGACTTCCAGCACCGTCTCCATTTGGCACACAAACTCTGCGTTCTGTTCGGGAGGAATTACCAGCAGTCCTGTTTCCAGGGCTGTAATTCGTTTTTTTCAGCGTTTGACGAACAGTTTCGTGGCTGACAAACTCCACATACCCTAACTGCACCATCTGGTCGGCTAGGAGTCGCATCGTCCACCGAGCGCGACCGTTCGGAACTTGGCTGCACACTAAAGCCAGCAAATGAGCTTCTGATTCGCCATTTAACACCCGGTGTTTGCGTCCCCCTCCCGGTTGCCGCTTG
>DATNQR010000102.1:0-5778 GCA_036703905.1 Thermosynechococcaceae cyanobacterium | reverse complement strand
AAACGCCTCCATCAGCAGCGGAATCGCCGTCCCCCGCTCCAGTCGCTGCCAGTAGCCCCATGTCTTCCGCAATGAGTGACTGCCATAGTTCCCCTTTAACCCCACATCCTGGCACCAAGACTTGACTAACGTACTGATGGTGGGAACTGTCAAACATCCTCGTTGACCCATGAAGAGATAATCCCCCCTCCTGAAGCTGCGCTACCGCCAGCCAACTTTGAATCGCCGTCCCCGCTGCTGGGTTCAACGTCACCGGACGATACTTATGGGTTTTCCGTTGCTTCAAATCCAGCACATCCCCCGCCCGCAGATTCTGCACCTGCCCCACCTTGAGCGAAAGCAACTCATTTGCTCGATACGCCGTATTGATGCCCAACGTAAACAAACAGAGATCTCGTGGCTGCTCCACCAGAATCGGTAATGTTCTAGACATGGGGATCAGTAATGTCAAACTGCTCGCCCAAACTCATAGCGATTAATGAGCAAGCCAATCACGATGTCATGCAACCATTCAGATTTGGAGAAGCAGCTCGTTTTGCGTGCTAATCGCTTAATTCGGGTTCGTAACGTTAAGTGTTTGCGCTCAATTTTTTGCGTGTTCCACTTGCCAACCACATGCTGGTCCTCATCCAAGAGGCGAGCATAAGCCCCCCACCCATCGGTGTAAAAAGTGTGAACCCCAAATGGCTCTAGCAATGCCTTTAACTCGACCAACGCCTGATCTTTATGGTCTGCCAGCACATAGGCCAACACTTGTCCGGTTTGATGGTCAATCGCATGCCACAGCCAGCGCTCCTGTTTTTTGCACTGAACGAAGCTCCACATCTCATCTGCTTCAGCTTCTTCGACGTGTTTGGCAATGGTCACAGCCGTTGGCTTGAGTCGTTCTAACAACGGTCGGTTCACCTGTTCAAGATGACGAGCTTTTTTTTAATTCTTCAATGACAGTAATCGGACTAATTTTAAGTACTCGTGCGGTGTCACGAATGCCACTGCCATTGAGGGCCATCTCACAAATCTGTTGTTTCACCTGGGGTAAGTAGCCTCGGTAGGAATACTCTAAAACAAAGCTGTGTCGAGTACATTCAGGGTTGCGACATTTGTATCGCTGTTTTCCCTCGGCAGTCTTACCATATTTGACAATGTCAGTACTGTTGCAAGTAGGGCAATGTACGGGTTCAAGTACCATCGTTGTCATTTAGGAAGTATCTAACTGATTCAAGTAGTCCTATTTTCCCTAATCCTTATCCCCATGTCTAGAACACCACCGATATGCTCCGGATGGCTATTCAGTCCGGGTGAACCCTTCATGCCACGCGGATCGGAATTCGGACTGATGTCAAACCCGAGTTTGGTGGCGATCGTCACTTGGTTGCGGGAGGGAGCAAGGGCTTCACCCACCAGTTCTTCATTACGTACGGACCGTAAACTTCGGCAGTGTCAAAGAATGTTATGCCGCGATCGCCAGCGGCTCTATGCAGATCGGTCATCTCCTGAATATCTTTGGGCGAACTATAGGAAAAGCTCATTCCCATACAGCCCAGCCTGATCGCCGAAACTTCCAGATTGCTGTTTCCAAGTTTGCGTGTTTGCATCGTTTCTCTCCAGCTATTCAGGCTTCAGGGATGCCATATCAATCACGAAGCGATATTTCACATCAGACTTCAGCAGGCGATCATAAGCTTCGTTGACTTTTTGGATGGGGATGACTTCAACATCGGCAGTGATGTTATGTTCACCGCAAAAGTCAAGCATTTCCTGGGTTTCGGCGATGCCGCCGATCATAGAGCCGGAGAGACTGCGGCGACCCATGATCAGGCTGAATGCTGCGACATCCAGGGGCTTTTCGGGTGCACCGACCAGGGTGATGTTGCCATCCAGGCGGAGCAGGTTTAGATAGGCGTTAATGTCGTGTTTGGCGGAGACGGTGTCGAGGATGAAATCAAAGCTGCCAGCGTGCTTCTGCATCTCGTCGGCATTGCGGGAGACAACCACTTCGTCGGCACCGAGGCGGAGGGCATCTTCCGTCTTGTCGGGGGACGTGGTGAAGACGACGACGTGTGCTCCCATCGCATGAGCCAGCTTCACGCCCATGTGTCCTAAACCGCCCAGACCGACTACACCCACTTTCTTGCCCTCGGTGACACCCCAATGGCGCAGGGGCGAGTAGGTTGTAATCCCGGCGCAGAGGAGCGGCGCAACTCCCGCGAGATCGAGATTGGTAGGAACGTGCAGCACGAAGCGTTGATCGACGACAACGCTATCTGAGTAGCCACCATAGGTAACTGGAGCAGTCTTGTGCTTGTCTGGGGAGTTATAGGTGAAGGTTGCATTTTGGCAAAACTGCTCAAAACCAGCTTTGCAATTGGGACAAACCCCATCCGAATCGACCATGCAGCCGACTCCCACCAGATCGCCGGACTTGAACTTGGTGACTGCCGAACCAACCTCAGTGACCCGTCCAACAATCTCATGACCGGGCACGATCGGGTAGGTCGTGGCCATGAAATCACTCCACTCATCACGCACTGCATGAAGGTCGGAGTGACAGATGCCGCAGAAGAAAATTTCGACCTGTACATCGTTTTCGGTTGGATTGCGCCGAGCGATCGTGTCAGATGCTAATGGTGATGTTGCACTAGCTGCGGAATAAGCTTTCGTGTTGTACATAAATTGATGCTCCTGCTGGTTTACGTTTGGTCCTTAATTTCCCTTCGGTGTTCCTGCCGATCGTAGAGATTGAACACTGATTGCCTTCTCTGCCGGTAGGGATGGGATTTCTTAAGCCGCAAAGTTAGCGCGATGCCAGTTGGGGGTCATTGGGTCAGTCCTCCATCCATTTAAAACAAAATTTGCGCTTGCATAGAAATCTAGAATGTCTGCAAGCAGCTGAAATCATCTTTTATTGCTTTAGCCTTATCCTAGGCATTTTGAAGCGCAAGCAATATAACGATCGTCTAAGATCGTTGTACAATTCTGCAAACCTAGACATGAATGCTGCAAAAAAGAGTGAAACTCTTCAGCGAGGGTTAATCAACAGCCCGCAGGCAAAACGTGAGGCAGACAGGGCGCAAGCCAACCGCAACGAACTGGCTGAGCGGATTGCAGAGGCGATTCGTCAGGATGGCACGATAGAGCCACTGAAAGGATTGCACTTTAACCGCTCCTCCTCACCTTCGGAATGCATTCACAGTGTCTCTGTCCCTGCCTTCTGTGTAATTGCTCAGGGCAGCAAAGAGGTTCTGCTGGGCAGCAATCACTATCAGTACGACCCTATGCACTATCTACTGGCAACTGTCGAACTGCCGATTACCAGCCAAATTCTAGAAGCATCCCCAGAAAAACCATACCTGAGTCTTCGTCTCGATCTCGACTCCACCCTGGCTAGTTCCGTTATGGTCGAGGCAGGCTATCCCTCATCGCGCAATGGTGCAGATGTGAAAGCGATCGACGTGAGTCCATTAGATGCAAATCTACTAGATGCTATAGTTCGGCTCGTCAGATTGCTCGATTCCCCAGCGGAAGCTCATGTGCTTGCACCCCTCATTAAACGAGAAATTATTTACCGATTGCTGATGGGAGAGCAAGGAAATCGATTGCGTCAGATTGCAGTTTTAGGGGGTTACACTCACCACATCGCCAGAGCCATCGATCGCCTGCGTAAAGACTTCAACCAACCGCTGCGGATTGAAACCATCGCACAGGAGCTAGGCATGAGCGTTTCGGGCTTCCATCATCACTTTAAGTCGGTCACTGCCATGAGTCCCTTACAGTTCCAGAAGCAACTGCGGCTTCAGGAAGCTCGCCGTCTGATGCTGGGGGAAAGCCTTGACGCGACCAGTGCGGCCTACCGTGTGGGGTACGATGATGCCTCGCACTTCAACCGGGAGTACAAGCGGCTCTTTGGCGCACCCCCAATGCGCGATGTGGAGCGGCTCCGAGAAGCAGCTCCACGGCTGAGTGCAACATGAATCGCTTCAGGATGGCAAAATGGCACATGCTTCGACAGAGAGGCTCCCGACACTGTACTTTACGGCTACAAACTGCCGCCAGCCAAAAGTGTGCTCAAGCAATCATATGCGCGCGGTGCAATGTGCCAGTTTGAAGTGTCAAACAAATGGTCTCAGTAGACACAACTGAACAGGCGATCGCTCATTGATGGCAGCATAGGCTTTCTAGTGTCTCAAAACCCACCTCACAATCAAAGTCTCAAAACGCCTTGCGCGAATGAGTTTTGAGACACTTGGCTTAGATTGCCGCTGCCGAGCGAGCACCGCATTAAAAGCCGCTTTAAGACGATTCGCTTGGGCCTCTGTCTACGAAACGGCTCTTGACGGGTGCGCTTGGCGTTGCAGCAGAGCCAGTGTCACTTCCCATTTGATCAACACCTGTTCAGTCGTGTAACCGGACTGCAATCGTGTAGGAAGGACGCTGTTTCGCACTCCGCTGTGATTTGACGAGCCGGAACTCAGGGTCGATGTAAAGATGTTCTAGCTGGGGTGTTGCTTGAAAGATGGTAATGAAGCGTTTGGCTGTTTTTTGATCCAAGTTCTCAAAGTCAGGCACTGCAACAAAGTCTTTTTGTGCTGCCACCTTTGTAAACCAGGACTCAGCTCGTTCGGGGCTAAGCGGCACCGGTCCAAAGCGCAACTTCTGCTGAATCGCCACATTTTGGATGTACCACTGTGCATTAGCAATTTGATATTGCTGGATGATCATGAAGTCGTAGGCAACCAGGAAGGATGGCAGCTGCTTCATCAACGGCAGTTGCTTGCCTGGCGCATAACGAGCGACGTTCGCATAGTAGCCATCTGCATGAAAGATCTGGTAGGACTGCTCGCGCAACCGGCCAGGAATCGTATCTTGAAACGGGATGGTAGACCAAAGCGGTCTCCAGGCACCGATCACGAGAGCCGCTTGCTCTTCAACTTTGGGATAAGGATTGCGGGTACTCAGTTCTGTAAAAAGGGGTGCCAGTGTGTCCTTAAAAAACTGGACTTTTTGACTCAGAGCATCGGTATCCCGCTTTGCAGTCAAGCGCAAGAGTTCCTGCTTCAGCGCTGCTGTTGACAGTTGGTGCAATGGCTCCAAACTCAGCTTGTGTTCTGCCATACCTTACCGCTCGCTTCGTTACGTTCTCTACTGTTGCAGAGTCTGGCTTACTCTTAGGATAGCGAGCCTCGCCGTTGCGCGAGTGGAGGATCACCAACCAATGCCGCCTCACTTTGGGTCGGAAGTTGAGCAACAACTCAAAAGACAGAGCAGCCGCACACTGCATCCCCTTTACAGCTCCAACTCATAGATCGCCGCAATCTCATTGGACTGAATCCCCAGGTATGCCAATGTCTGCTGCTGTGTCGCATGCCCAAAGGCTTCCATCAGCAGCGGAATCGCAGTACCCCGCTCCAGTCGCTGCCAATACCCCCAGGTTTTCCGCAGCGTATGGCTACCATAGTTGCCCTTCAACCCGACATCCTGGCACCAAGTCTTCACCCGTGTACTCATCGTTTCTACCGTCAAGCAACCCCGTTGCCCCGCGAATAAATAGTCCTCCGACTTCAAGTCGCCGCTCGCTAACCAGGCTTGAATGGCAGCGACAGCCGTAGCATTCAGCGTCACTGGACGGTACTTGTGCGTCTTGCGCTGCTTTAGGTCGAGGACATCCCCGGCTTGCAGATTCTTCACCTGTCCTACTTTCAACGACAGCAACTCATTGGCCCGATACGCCGTGTTAATCCCCAGCGTGAACAAGCACAAATCACGGGGCCGATCGACCAG
>DATNQR010000101.1:0-6151 GCA_036703905.1 Thermosynechococcaceae cyanobacterium | reverse complement strand
ACGATCGGCTCAATTTCGTAGCTACCGTGGCGCTGGTTCAGCTTTGCCTGCACTCGGTCTGGATTTTCGCGGATCTGCTTCAGGTCAAGCACGGAAGGTTCTCGAATTTGAACAAGTTCAAGTCTATCCCAGACCCAGACTCGCAGGCCCACAATCACAGACCCAGACTTGCAGGTTCACGATCACAGGAACCGTGGAGGCTCACAATCGAACTTCGCATCGGTTAAGTCCGCCCCTCGGAAGCACGTCCCTACAGACTGCCGAATCTCCTGGATCAGCGCCACCAACGATCGCACCACAATCCACAGGTACAGCAACGTCAGAGCCACCAGCACAACGCCCCCAATCCAGTGCCCTGTGCTGAGGTAAGCGATCGCCATTGCCCCAATCCATAGGGCCGCACCATAGGTTGCCACACTGCTCAGGGCTGAGAGAACCACTTCAAACACCGCACTCGGCGGCAACAAGCTGCCGATCAACATCACCATTGCGCCAGTCGCGGCCCCGCCTAGGGCAAATCGGATGCTGCCCGTCTTGGTTCCAGCGTAGAAGAAGCCCAGCACTACGCCAGAGAAGATACCGACCAGCGCCCCTGTAATTCTGCCCGTTCGCGATCGCCCTCCCATCCAAGCTCTCAGCCCAGAAAGTACCCCCACCGCCGTCAACACCCCATACAGCAGCGCTACCAGGGGCCAGGCTTGATCTTCGCTGGTCTGACCCTGGGCGGCAAACAAGAGACGCGAGAGAACATGACCGATTGGCGCTGCCGCGATCGCCGCTAGGCTCAGCAACGGCAGCATCCGCTGCCAGGTGATACCCATTCTCGCCCCGCTAAAATTGGCTCCAATCAGCACTGTCCCCGCGAAGTTGCAACCCCGCAGATCTGCTCCCTCAAAGTTGGCGTTACGGAGATCCTGGCCCTTGAACGAGCGATCGCGAAGATTCTGATGGGCGAAATCCTGAGACGGTACACTCATAGGGGAAAGCGAGATAGAGGAAGGCGAGGGATACTTGGATGCAGCGTTGGCACTGGCGGTTAGAGGCGATCGGTATAGTGGTTCTTCTGTTGCCATTGCTACTCTACGCCATTCCCCACTTCCAGCGCCCACCCCAAACTCTGGAAGCCTACCCGTTGTTTCAGGGCATTACCTACCGCCGCGAGGCGCTGTTTCGGCCCCGACCGATCGTGTTGCACACTGTCTCGATCGACCTCAACGCTCCTGGCGTTGAAGCTTTCGTGACTCCAGGAACTCCGAAACCGAACGATCAAGAAATTAATGCCCGTACAACTTCGGAGTTTCTGCAAGAATTTAAGCTCCAGCTTGCAGTCAACGCTAACTTTTTCTACCCGTTTGAAGAGGATGGCGTTTGGAGGTTCTACCCTCACTCCGGCGATCGGGTCAACGCAGTGGGTCAGGCAATCTCCAATGGGCAAGCGTATTCTGCGGCAGAATCCAGTTTTCCGGTGGTTTGCTTCGCGGGCCGCCGGGCTCAAGTTGCCGTGACTGGCATCTGTCCCGTTGGGACTCAGCAAGCCGTGGCCGGGAGTCCTGCCCTAGTTTTGCAGGGGAAGCCCGTGCCACCGCCTCAGAATGCCCCCGATAATAACGGACTTTACTCACGGACTGTACTGGCGATCAATGCTACTGGAGAAAAGCTATGGCTGCTGGCAGTAGATGACAAGCAACCGCTCTACAGTGAAGGCGTAACCTTGGCAGAAATGACCGAACTGGTGCTGCGACTAGGGGCGGACTCTGCTGTGAACCTGGATGGAGGCGGTTCCACAACGCTAGTTAGGGCGATGGGCGGCCAGCCTAAACTGCTGAATGCGGCAATTCACACCCGAATTCCCCTGCGGGAGCGCCCGGTTGCCAATCACCTCGGTTTTTACGCCAAGTCCTGAGCCTCGGCTAATTTCCGACCTTTAGAGAGAGGAAGCACGATCGTCTAATTTTTACGATGAGTGCAGTTGAAATTACTGGAGTTTTATTATGGCAAAACAACTAGAAGATTTCCCCGCAGACGTTAGAGAAAACCTGACGGATGGCTCTCAGCAGATTTTTCTGGCTGCTTTCAACAGTGCCTCGGCGAATGGAATGAGTGAAGAAGGAGCGCTGCAAGTTGCTTGGAACAGTCTCAAGCCAGGTTTTGAGCAAGGGTCAGATGGCAAGTGGCATCGTCGCCCCGATGAGCTAGGAAACCACAACAAATCTGTTACGACAGGCGGCAACTAAACGTCTGTCCTCGCTGGAGGTATGGCAGGAATGGAGGTTTGATTCATTCCTGCTCTACCGTCCGGTCAGTAGCCCGTTTTTCAAGCCTCTGATAAAGCTGAAGATCGAACCTGTATTGGAAGCAAAATTGAGAACTCTGTCTCCTGTCCTGGTCTTGAATGCACCTTGATTTTTCCTTGATGCTTTTCAATAATCTGATAGCAGATAGAAAGACCTAGCCCTGTTCCTTTGCCAATAGCTTTCGTTGTGAAAAAGGGATCAAAAAGCCTCACTTGAAGTTCGGGTGGAATGCCTGAACCGTTATCGCAAATCTGAATAGAAACATGATGTTGATCCACCTGCTTTGTGCGAATGGTGATGACCGGGGGTGAGAGTAGAGGATTGAGAAGTGAGGATGGAGAATTGCCCTTTCCCCACTCTGTGTCTGACATTTGGTACTCTTCTAGTGCATCGATCGCGTTGGCAATTAAATTCATGAACACTTGATTAAGCTGCGCTGGATAGCACTCTACTAACGGTAGATCTCCATATTCTTTAATCAATCGAATTCCCTGGTTCAAACGACTATTAAGAATCAGCAACGTGTTCTCAATGCCTTCGTGAATATCAACGGGTTTCATCTCGGCTTCGTCCAGACGAGAAAAGTTTCGGAGTGACAACACAATTTTCCGAATTCGTTCAGTCCCCATTTGCATGGAGGTGAGAAGTTTAGGCAGATCTTCTCCGATAAAATTTAAATCGTTCGCCTCAATATAGGTCTGTACAGCTGGGGCTGGATGCGGATATTCCTGCTGGTACAGTCGAATTAACCCTAATAGGCTTTGGGAGTATTCCTCAGTATGCTTGAGGTTTCCATAAATAAAATTGACAGGATTGTTAATCTCGTGGGCAATGCCAGCAACTAGCTGACCCAAACTAGACATCTTTTCACTTTGAATCAATTGCGATTGAGTCTCTTTAAGTTCCTGCAAAGCTTCTGTTAAATCCTGGGTGCGAACTTCAACCTGCTGCTCCATTGTTTGACGAGCTTCTTCTAGAGCACGGGTATAATCTCCAACCCACTGCACTAATTGATTCAAAGAAGTTGCCAGCGATCCTACTTCGTCGTGGGTACTAATCGGGCTTTGCAATGCAAAATTAGACTCTTGAACTACTGCCTTAGCAAGTTTGGTTACTGATTCAAGAGGACGCGCGATCGTTCGGGAAGTCATCATAGCCAGCATTACTGCCATCGCAACAGACAGCAGCATACTCACAATAACAACTCGTGTCCGCAGTTCTTCCGCTTGCCTAACTTTGGCGATCGCTTGCTTATGTTGTACTTCAGCGGTTTTCTTCAGTTGAATCAAGCTCTCAGTCAAGCGGTCTAATTCAATGTTGACATTAATAGCGGATTGGCTTCTCAGCAACGTCAGAAGCTGCTGCTCTGCGGCTGAAATTTCTGTTGACTTTAGATCGGTGGGCTTTAACTTCTGCCACAGATTTTCCGTTAGCTCTCGATATTTTTCAATGTTGACTGTGTAACCCTTCACTAAGTTTTTTGACGCCTGAGTATTGATGGCTAGTTCGTCAGCATGTTGATCGATGAAGGAGTCAAACTCACCAATCAATCTTTTCACATGGTTCATTTCACCCAGAAACTTAGTTTTCTCGTAGTCAAACCAAACCGATTCTCCCAGCACTCCTACAAGCCGTTGTGGATGAACTCTAACAACGTTAACTGTGTTCTCTAGCTCACTCAAAAGATGTTCTTGTTCATCAGTGATCGCTTGCTGTTCTTGAGCTTGCTCCTGATAGTAATTTCCTGTCAATAACCCGGTGGTTGTTCCCAATATTGCGATACCAATTGATAAAGCATAGCCGAAGCTAATTTTGCGCGAAATGCTCCAATGCTGGATCAGGCGCTCTAACGAGTATTTTTGCCGGATAAACTCAATTGAGAAAATCGCAGAACGGCTGTCTGCTTCCCTTGAGGAATGTTGAATCGCTCGAAATGGCATAGGAGAAAGCCCTGTAGGCTTAGGATGGGGCAGGTTGAATTAGAATTCCCAACTAGGAGACAGAGTTGCCTTGCCCAATGGCTTTGTAAACATCACGAATCATGTTGTAGTTGGTGTCATTGACCTGCACCATTTTGCTTCCGTCAAATTTACTTCCATCCGCAAGAGCGATCGCCTTTAGCACCCTAATCTGATTTTGCAGTAGTCGTTGTTGAATGTAATTCACAAAAGCTGGATCTAGCTGGCTGCTTGCCACAAATGGATCAGATGGCAGCGTAGAACTTTTAGCAAAAATAGGGAAATCCTTCTCAGATAGTCCCTCGGACTCTAGAAACTTCTCATAGCGGCTGACCGAACCACCCCAAGCAGCAACAGTGCCCTCTTGAAGTGCAGGTAATCCTTGTTTGCCCAACATTTGAATTTTGAGATCCGCTTTGGGATCTAATCCGGCATCAATCAGTAGCTTGGTTGGGCCCAAGTGTCCGCTGGTTGAGCCAATCTCCCACATGGCGATCGTCTTGCCTTTTAAATCAGCGACTGACCGAACATTGGTGCCTGCGCGTGTTGCAATGACAGAATAATATTTCTGACGTTCGATCGCAACGATTGGAACGGCATTCGTTCTGGCACGCATCACAACATACTCTGATGGGCCTGTAAATACAAAATCTACCTGATTTAACTGAAGCGCAGCAGCAGCAGCAACATAGCTTTCTACAGGGAAAAACTCGATTTTCTTCTCCAGAATTTCCTCTAGTAAAGTCCGCAAGGCTTCATAGTCTTTCTTCAAGTCTTCCAGACCTTTTACGTCTGATACAGCAAAACGTAGTTTTTCAGGTTGGTTGGTCGGTTTTAGTGTAGAAGATTGCTTCGTTGCAGTATTTGTAACAGTCGTACAGCCTGTTACTAATGAGAGGCTGGCCCAGAGAAAGTTACGTCGCTTCATCGTTTTTGCCACTCTAATGCATCCATAGAGTGCCCATGCTCAAGCGTTTCTAACAGTGAGCTAAACCAAATTATCCCAGCTATCCGTGAAGCCTGGTTGACTGACAGAACTCCTGAAACCCCCGTATCACGGTTCTTTCAGCAGGCGAATAGAATAACGCTCCGCAACGCTGAAGCGTTTCTTAGGTGCCGCAGGCTTTACGCGCTATTCAACGTAAGTCCGCGTCAGCGGACTAGAGATCATCAGGGTTTCAGCAACCCGCGGCGGCGGGTTTTGCTTTTCTAGCTGCGGTTTCAACCGCCAAGCTCAAAAGACGTGTCAGTCAATCAGCCGTGAAGCTGTTTCACCACTCGGCGACGCAGAGTCATTTTGAAATTGCGGTTAATTAGAGCAAGTTCGACACCCAGCGTCGTAACCGAGTGCTAGGGTAAATTGGGTAAATTGGGCTATTTTAACCGTCCCGATCGCAGAATGCTCACCACGAGCCAGAGACCGAGGAAGCTGGCGGAAAAAAACAATCCACTGCTGACCCAGAAAAGTTGTCCAGTGCGATCGTTGGCCAGAATCGTAGCAGCTCCCATGATCAGCGACCCCACCACAATGCTGAAGGAGAGGCGATTGGCGGAGTCGTCCAGGCTGCGACGCACAGCGTCTAAGCCGGGAACGCGGAGGTTCCACTGCAATGTTTCTGAAGTCACGCGATCAAGCAACAGTTCCACCTGGCGCGGCGACTGAAGCGAGAGGGTCTTTAGATCTAGAGCGGTTCGCAGCAGGGCTTGCAGGGGAGCTTCGCCCACCAACTGGCGCTGGAACAAATCAGTCATCAAAGGTTTAACCTGATCGGGCAGGTTGAAGTTTGGGTCAAGGCTGCGGGCCACACCCTCCAGGTTGGCTAAAGTTTTGGCATAGAGACCCATGTTGCCAGGAACGCGGAGTTTGTTGGCACGGGCAGCTTGCAGTACTTCATAGAA
>DATNQR010000100.1:0-6189 GCA_036703905.1 Thermosynechococcaceae cyanobacterium | reverse complement strand
CTGTCTAAGGTCATAAAGTCCAATTTCTAAGATTGCTTCATCCCTTCTTATCTCTAATTGCTGTAACAAACATACCGTAATCCTTATGAACTTACTGGAACCTTACAAATGGTGCGACCTTAACCTTGAAGTGCCACTTTTGGGCAAAGACCAACACCTCAAGTACCAATCGATCTCGGTGTTGGGATAATTCATACTTCATTGCTTTTGTGCTTTGGGCTGGTGAACTGTCGCCGCCTTCCAGCGGCTTGGTTGGGCAACCTTCGGCACCGAATTTACCAGACAGCCGAATCCCTTCAAATATGCACAATACTCTGAGGAACGACGATGGCTCGCGATCGCCTTTTCAAGTAAAGCGGTAAACAATGGGGGCAGAGGGACTTGAACCCTCACGACCTTACGGTCAACGGATTTTCTTACCACTATGGCTTTCGCCACCATTTCCCAACGCAGGTTTTCAGCGCCAAGTTAAATGTTTGTGGTCTGGACTATGCCTTTGCCTTTCAATGCCTGCGCTAACTAGGTTAGCGCTTACACCAGTCAGGCAGGAGCCGTCTAGTCTCTACACTTTTTCTGAAAGAGTAAATCTAATCTTCCAGAACTTAGCTCGGCATCAGCAGGTTAAAGCTTTCACCGAATTTGACTCCATTCACGCTAAGCATTTCGGCTCAGGTGCTCATTTCTACAAGTCCGTAGCGTCTACCATTCCGCCATGCCCCCGCACGGCCTAATTCAGGCAAGGGTCATTCTAGCAAGGTTTGACGTTGGGGTGAAGCAAAGTACGATCGCTTCTAGTCATCTCAGTACCCGATCGTCCTCTCCCGTCGCCGCAGCCTGCACGGGCAAACTGTAGAAGCTGGCGATGAGGGCAAACATTAGCCACCAAAGCGTGTTGACCTGGGGACGGTAGAGAACCGTGTCGAATAGTCCGTGGCTCAGCATCCCCAGCAGCGTTGCGATCGCGCCGATCAGCCACAGTCCAGCCCGATCGCCCACTTCTCTTAAACGGTTCAGCATCGTCAGGCCAAGATTAAGCGTGACCAGCAGCAGCCACACGAAACAAGCCACGCCGATCGCGCCTGTCTCCACTGCCACTTCCAGCAGAATCGAGTAGGCGCTGAGGGCAGAGAAGCGGGCCCGTTGGAAGATTGGGTAGATTTTGTTGAACGCTACGTTGCCTGGCCCAATCCCCAAAACTGGGCGTTGCTTAATCATTTCCACCACCGACAGCCAGACATTGATGCGGAAGTTGTTGCTGCTGTCGCCCCGGCCAGCAAACATACTGATGACTCGATCGCGGAACGGGGGCAACACCAGCATTGATAGCAGCACCAGCCCAGCTAAACCACCCACTGCGATCGGAATGGCCCAGGTGCGCCAAAACTTCGGCAGCGCCACGCTCCACCAGTAAGCCAGCAGCACTACCAGCGCCAGCCCTGCCACAAACATCCCAATCCAGCCCGCACGACTGAAAGTGAGGATCAGGCAAGTGCCATTGACGATCGCCATCATTAAGGCCAGCGCTTTGCAGGCTCGACTGCGCCACGCCAAAATGCCCACCACGCTGAAGATCAAGGCTGGCACCAGATATCCCGCCAGCAGGTTCGGATTGCCCAGGTAGCTGTAGACCCGCGTGAGTTTGGATAAGGGGGATTCGGGATCGACCCAGGTGGCTAGGGCTGCTGTCCCCGAAAACCACTGCTGCAACCCGTAGGTACTCACCGCCAAAGCCGTCAATAGGTACACACTCAGGACAAACGATCGAATCCGTGGCGATCGCAGCACCCGCGCCGCCAACAAGAAGAACAGCAGGTATAGCGTCAATTTGCCCAACCCGACCAGAGCAGCTTGCTTGACCGGAGACAGTCCGGTGGCAACGATCGATACGCCCCAGTAGAGAAAGACCAGCAGATGAATCGGCGTGGTTAACCCGGTAAATCTGCGGCGCAACGACGCTGCGCCTCCAGTTGCCTCATCGTCTGCCTCATCATCTGAAAGTGTGAGCAGCAGCCAGTAAGCACCACACGCCGCCAGCAAAATTCCAATTAAGTCTGTATTGGGCAGGAACGGAGCCAGGGCAAACACTAGCGCTACCAAAACGCCACCGATCGCCTCCGCATACTGCATGACATAGCTGCCGTTGCGCCAACTTTGCAGCAGTCCCACCAGTCGATGCAGAATGCTGGCGTGTTGCCACTGCGAGTAGGGCAAGGACAGCAGCATTAGGTTCTGCCAGAGGGAATTCATAGGCGATCGTTACTCCCAAACACATCTCTGGCTCATTGTAGATGAGGTGGAGCCGTTGGTCAGTGTCAGAAATCTGGCTTGACTACCGTCTGCCCTCAAAAAGGCCGCGTTGTTCAGCGATCGGGCACGGGGCTAGGATCTCTGCTGAGGTCAAGCTTATCGGCAAGATTATACAGGGGCGATCGGGGAAAGGATTCGATGAGGGATTCTGGAGAGGGAAAGCAGTTGGATTAGGAGTATTTAGAGGACGGCACATATTCTGGAACCTGGACATACGGTTTCAGGAACAGAATGACGAGTCTCTATTTTTAGTGGAATTCTCAGACTCAACAAGTGAACTTTTAGCCTTGCGCTACAAGCTTGTGGCAGTTTGAAGACAATAGAAATTGCTGGCTTTAAGTTTCAATTAGAAAAGTTGGCAGATGAACGAAATTCAGGAAACGGTTCTGTTGAAAATACAAGACCTACTAACCTCCGCACAATTAAGTCGGGCTGTGGTTTGTTGAGTAACAAAAACCGCATGGACAAGGTTGCTGAAGTTTACCTCGGCTCCGCAGAGCTAGCGACCGCTTGTGCCCTCTTGGGCACAGCGACTCGTTGCAGTCACAATCATCCCTGATAGGGGGGTGGAGGATCGGTATTCCGCTTCAGCAGGACACTCAATCTGGGCAGTCATTGGCTGTCGGTGATGAAGCCTAACCAGTACTCCAGAATTAGCGAATCCTCCGATCGCATGACTCACAAGGATGAAGTTTATCCGCTACGAGTGTGATAACTTACTTTACACTCTCCATCATTGTCTGACGACGTGAGCTCCGTTAATCAGCCCTTTCTCAAACAGAGTTTAGCAACTGTGAACTGATTGGAATGCACGTTAAGCCGTGAGTCGTGCTGTTCTCTAATGTGTCCGCGTAGCTACTCAAGTCGAGTTGTAGCAGCTTAAAATCCCATCCTTTAGGAAAAGCTAATGAGTGGCGAAGATTCAAAGCAACGTTCTATCGTCCAGGACGCTCCTGAAGTCAGCCCTGTGCCTGACGCGATCGCTCAACCTCGCCGAAAAGGAATGCGGCGGTTCCTGCTTCCAGGAGCGATCGGATTGCTGCTGCTAGGGGGGCTTGGCTGGGTTGTGTTCAATCGATTTGTTGTGCCGATTCTGGCGGCCGGGCAGATGAAGCCGCAGCCAACATCGGTGCGCCTGGCCAGTCCTGGTTCCAGCACGATCGATGACAGCGCGGACTATGCTGCCAGCTTGGATTCGCGCCAGTCGGTAACTTTGCAGCCGCGAGTTGCCGGACAGATCTCAGCGATCTACGTCAAAGCAGGTGATCTTGTGAATGCGGGCGATCCCATTCTGCAAATCGACGCAGCCGAGCAGCGGGCCCAAGTGTCCAGCCGATCGGCTGCTGCCGAAACCGCCGCCGCCGAAGTCGAGACTGCCCGGGCTGATGTCGGCACCGCGAATAGTACATTGGCATCGTTACAAGCCCGTTACCAGTCCGCAGAGTCAAATGTGCGGTTCAATCAACGCGAGTACGAGCGGTTTAGTCGGTTGTTTGAGCAGGGCGGCACCACGCAGCAAGTTCGGGATCAAAAGCTGAATGCGGTGGAAACCTCACGGGCTGCCCTGCAGCAGATTGGGGCTGACATTCAGGCGCAAGAGGCGGCGATCGCCAGAGCCAACGCGCAAGTTGTCCGCAACCAACGCGCTCAAGATCAGGCTAGCGCCAATGTCTCCGAAGGCGAGGCTCAACTGCGCTACTACACGATTTCGGCTCCGTTTTCGGGGGCAGTTGGTGATATTCCAATTAAAGAGGGTGATTTTGTCACCACCACGACACAGCTAACCACCGTCACCCAAAATCAACAGCTTGAAGTCCAGATTGCGATCCCGCTCGATCGAGCGCCGTCTCTGCGTCAGGGTTTGCCTGTCAAACTGTTGGACGATCAAGGCAAAGAACTGCAAACGGGTCGGATTTCATTTATTGCGTCCAATGTTAATCCGACAACGCAATCGGTGCAGGCAAAAGCGGTCTTCCCCAACGCGAACAACCAGCTACGCACCCAGCAGTTCGTTCGCGCCAGGGTGATTTGGAGTTCTAAGCCAGGGGTGCTGATTCCAACAACTGCGATTTCGCGCCTAGGCGGGAAAGAGTTTGTCTTTTTGGCGGCTCCGTTCAAGGATTCTGGCTGTCCGGCTCCGCCCGCAGGCAGTCAGCAACCCGCGATCGAACCGAACCAACTCGTAGCCACGCAGAAGCCCGTGCGCCTGGGTCGGATTGTAGGTAACAACCAGGAAGTGCTGGAAGGCGTGAGCCAGAGCGATCGTTTCGCCGCAAGTGGACTACTGCAACTGCAAAATTGTATGCCGATCGCCGAAGACACTCAGCCCGCTCCCCAGAGCTAAGGCGATCGCCTTAGCTCTAACTTTCCCTTTGCCCTTCACCGCCACTCGCTATGATCCTGTCAATGTCTGACTTTTTCATCAAGCGTCCGATCTTTGCAGGCGTGTGTTCGGTCGTGATCACGCTGCTGGGGATTGCCTGTATCCCGACGCTGCCAATCTCGCAGTATCCCGAAATCGCGCCACCGCAAGTCACCGTCACTTCAAACTACGTGGGCGCAAACGCAGAAGTGGTCGAGTCCACCGTGACGAACATTTTGGAACGGGAACTGAACGGCATCAACGGCGTGCGCTACATCAAATCCACGAGCGCTAACGATGGCACCAGCAACATTAACCTGACGTTTGAGCTAGGACGAGATCAGGACATTGCGGCAGTGGACGTGCAAAATCGGGTGTCTTCAGCCCTGTCTCGCTTACCTGCTCCCGTCGTGCAAACGGGAGTCCGAGTGGCTAAAGAGAACAGCAACTTTCTGCTGGCGATCGGGCTGTATGCCGATCGGGACGAGAAAAAAGGCCAGGACGTTTACGACGACATCTACCTCAGCAACTATGCCGACCTCTACATTGCTGATGCACTGAAGCGGATCAAAGGCGTAGGCGGCGTACAGATTTTTGGTGAACGTAAGTACGCGATGCGGCTGTGGCTTGATCCCGATCGGCTGGCTAGTCGGGAGATTACGCCGCAAGATGTCGTAGCCGCGCTGCAACAGCAAAACTTACAGGTGGGAGCCGGACAAATTGGTCAACCGCCAGCCCCCGCCGGACAGCAGTATCAGTACTCGGTCAACGCCCAAGGCCGCCTGAAAACCCCGGAAGAGTTCAGTAATCTGGTGATTAAGACCACGGATACTGGGACAGTGGTACGGCTACGAGACGTGGGACGGGCCGAACTGGGCGCAGAGAACTACGGGTCGGTGCTGCGATTCACTCCTAGCGATCGCGTGACGCATCAAGGCGTTGGCTTAGGGATCACGCAGCAGCTTGGCAGCAACGCCCTGGATGTCGCCAAGGCAGTGAAAGAAGAAATGCAGCAGCTAGAGGCTAGTTTTCCGCCAGGGTTGCGCTATGCGGTTGCCTTCGACACGACGACCTTTATCGAAGCGGGCGCAGAGGAAGTAATTGTCTCGCTGCTGCAATCGATCGCGCTAGTCGTGGTGATTCTGTTTTTGTTCCTGCAAGACTGGCGATCGGCGCTGATTACTGCGATCGTGATTCCCGTGGCGTTCATCGGTACGTTCATTTTCGTCAAGCTGCTGGGCTTTTCCATCAACACGCTGACGCTGTTTAGTCTCACGCTGGCAACCGGACTGGTGGTAGACGACGCGATCGTCATTGTTGAGGACATTTCCCGGCGAGTACGAGAAGAGGGACAGCCGCCGTTGCAGGCCGCGCTCGACTGTATGGACTCTTTGTTCGGGGCAATCATTGCGACCTCGATCGTGCTGATGGCGGTGTTTGTCCCGGTTGCCTTTTTCCCCGGCACTACTGGACAGCTTTACAAGCAATTTGCGCTGACGATCGTCTTTTCCGTCGCGGTT
>DATNQR010000099.1:0-3763 GCA_036703905.1 Thermosynechococcaceae cyanobacterium | reverse complement strand
GGTCTGCTGCTCTCAGTGACGCTGGCGTTTGTGGTCGGGCGCGGCGTTGTGAATGCGGCGATCGCGCTCAGCATTGCCTATGTGCCGCAGTACTACCGCGTGGTGCGCAATCACACGGTCAGCGTCAAAACCGAACTGTTTGTCGAGGCCGCGCAGGCCATGGGAGCCACGACTTGGACTGTACTGTCGCGCTATCTGTTCTTCAATGTGATTCAAAGCGTTCCGGTTTTGTTTACGCTCAACGCGGCTGATGCTGCTCTGACGCTGGGCGGTCTTGGCTTTCTCGGTTTAGGCTTGCCAGAGCAAACGCCGGAATGGGGTCAAGATCTGCGGCAGGCACTCGATGCCCTGCCAACGGGTATTTGGTGGACAGCGCTGTTTCCTGGACTGGCGCTGACGCTGCTCGTCGTCGGACTGTCACTGGTGGGAGAAGGCTTAAACGACTTGGTGAATCCGCTGGCGCGGCGCGAGGTAGAGTGAGGCTAGACGATCGCGCCATCATCGAACTTGATGCAGCGATAGGCTTTGGCTAAAACTGGGTGCTGACTGAGAAATAAAGACCATTCTCCTGCAACGTCCTGTTACTCGACTCGATTTCTACTAAGGGAATTCCCCAATCCAGACGGGCAGAGAAGCGATCGCCCATGCGCCACAACAATCCTAGCCCTGTGCCCGCGATCGTCTGGGGTGGGTTAGGGCTAGCTTGATTCCAGGCTGTTCCCACCTCGATAAAGGGGGTGAGTTGCAGAATGCCCTGCCATTGCGGAACGCGGAGAATCGGCAGTCTCACTTCTGCTGAAAGCAAGGCTCCATTGTCTGTCAGCAGCACATCTTGACGATAGCCGCGAATGGTTTGCTGTCCTCCCAAGCCAAACTGCTCTATAGGGACGAGTGGTGCATCTGCAAGCTGAATATCGCCGCGAATCAACAGCAGCGTATCGGGCGCAAGCAGCCGTACCCACTGCCCCTGACCGTGCCATGCCAAAAAGCGACTGTCTGGCCCCTCAGCGTTGATCGTGGCATCCAATAAATTTACCCCCAGGCTGAACTGAGAACGAGCGGCTAGCACTTCTCGTTCATTGCGGCGAGTCCATTCCTGGAAGAACCGTAAGGCAGAAATGCGAGTGCGGCCTTCGTCGTCGGCTCCGGGCGAAAGTGGAAACGGACCAATATTATCAATTCCTAGCTCAGTTTGGTTTTCCTGCCGCGTCAAAGCTAGCCCGATCGCCAGTTCCTCAGTCGGGCGCTGCACCAGTGGTTGGCGAAACGACAGTTCATAGTAGCGAGAAGCCGCTTGAATATCGAGGGCATTAAACGGTTCTTCAATCACGCTGCTGTCTGCCGTACCAAAGCTGAGGCGCACAGTGCCATTGCGAGGATTGACAGGAATGGTATAGCTGGCATCCAGACTATTACTGCCCTCAGTATTGCTATAGCCGAGACTGAGGCGATCGCCCCAGCCCAGCAGGTTGGCTTCACTGACTTCTACCTGGCGGCGAAAACTGCCCACACTGGGCGATCGTCCATTGTCAAACGAGGGCGTAATGCTAAAGGTATCGGCTTCAGACACTGTAACTTGCAGCAAACTGGTGCCTGGTCGCGTTCCAGCCTGCAAATCGGCAGAAATATTTTCAAGCAGCGGATCAAGTTGCAGCAGTTGCAGCCCTTCTAGTAAGCGGTTGACGTTGAGGGGAGTTGCGGCTGCAATATGCAGCCGACTGCGAATATAAGCAGAACGCAGCTGCCGCGTACCCGCCACATTGATCTCCTCTAGGCTGCCTTCAATCACCTGAATTTGCACCACACCGTTCGTCAGCGTTTGGGGAGGAATGACAGCCCCAGACGTGACATAGCCGCGATCGACATAAAGCTGGGTCACTGCCGATCGAGCTTGCAGCAGTTCGGCAAACGTCAGGTCTCGATCGGTAAAGGGTTCTGTCACCTCAGCTAGTTCTTCAGCACTGAAAACGGTGCTGCCGATTACCTCAAATCGATCGACCCGAATTGTGCTGGGGCCAGGACTGGGCGGTTCGGCTGGAGGTTGAGGTGTTTGGGGTTGAGGCAATAGCTGTTCGGGAGCAGGAAGCCTCGGTAGAGCGTCTGGCAGCGGCCGTTGCTGCGGTGCTGGGTCAGGACGTTGCAGATCCGGGGGAAGGTCATCTGCCTCGACTGGCAAATCAACATCAGGCGGCAAATTGATGCCTTGAGTGAGCAGTGGCGATCGAACTTCTGCTTTGACGTCAGCAGCCACCGCATCAAAAGCGAGGTCTTCCTCACTCTCACCTGTCCCCAGCGGATGGTTCAAACCGAACTCAATCGCTGCGATCGCCGCATCTGGACTCGATCGCCCAGCCGATTCGATTGTTTCGGCAACTGCCAGCTTTGGAACGATACCCACAGCGATCGCAGCCAACCCGCCGCAGAGTAGAAAGAATCGAACCATCATCTGGGGCTGCAAGAGATCCACTTCAAGGGCGCTGACTTGAGACCCAGACTCATTTCAGCTTCACCAAAATTAAGGTAATGCATTCAAACAGCGCGCTTAATTTGCAAAATCGCGATCGATCGGGAAGATCTTCCCAGATAGGTAACAGCGATCGTTTTCTGCTTTCAAAGGAAGCGCGATCGCCTCAACATTCTAAGCTGTTCGGGAATCTAGTTTTCAGCCTCAACGATCGACAGCACAATGACGACCCATCCAACGGGTGAGTGCTTTGTGAGGGATTACAGGACATTCGGCTAACCGGATTAGTAACAACCGAGTAGTCCAAGTGAAACCTGCTGGCAAACCTCAGTTCGGCGCAAACGCGCCTGCGCTTTTTCAATGATTTGAGTCTTCCGCTCAGCCCAAGGCAGGTGATCGGGAAGTCCATACGCCACCTGCATGGCATTCTCTGGCTCCCCCCGTACCAGCAACTGTTGAGCGGTGTTCCACAGATCTTCATAGTGCTGCTGTGCAAGTTCCTCATTTGCGGCTTGAATCAGCCCTGCCGTTTGCTGGCTCCAATAGGGATGCTGGGTAATTTGATGAGCAGCCTCCAGTGCAGCCGTCCACTTGCTTGCAGCTAAAGCCTTTTGAGCCGTTTGCCAATGGTGATCGTTGCTTGTCCACTCCGATCGCCAAGCTTGAATCTGTTCTTGAGCAGTTGCATAGACCGGACTCGCAGGAGGAATCGCGTTGGCGATTGTGACTGCATCATTGAGATGATTTGAAGGCTGCCAGTAGTGGGTTTGGGCATTTCGCAACACTTGCTCTGACCAGGTTTGAATGTACTGCTGGGCTTGAGCAAAACTCGAACTATTGTGAATCTGACTAGCGTGGGCGATCGCTTCTGCCAGCCGACCTTGTGCGG
Source organism: Thermosynechococcaceae cyanobacterium (assembly GCA_036703905.1). Classification (GTDB taxonomy): domain Bacteria; phylum Cyanobacteriota; class Cyanobacteriia; order Leptolyngbyales; family Leptolyngbyaceae; genus DATNQR01. Next base: position 410 of record DATNQR010000099.1, on the reverse strand, counting down.
CCAAGGTCTTTGCCTGCTCAAGCTGAATTTGGGCTTGTGTGTCTTCACAGATTGTTAGCAGAACTTGAGCCTGTTCATGGACGTTAGATTCAGGTTGAACTTCGCCTTCATGGGCGATACACTCTGCATAGTTTCTATTCTCTTTGGCTGCTTCAGCTCGATGGAGTAGCGCTTCCTGACTGAGCTGAAATTGCCGCTGAAAATGAGATTGCACGGCAATTAAGCTTTCAATTGAATTAGAGACCGCGACAGCAGTCGTCAAGATTGTCAGCGTCGCAGCGATCGCTTTTGGAACAAAATTCATGTCTCAACCTCACTCGTCTTTGAGCTGTTGAGTTGAATTTCTCATCGCCCCTCGCGACCAACCTAGAGAAGATCCGGAACCTAAGCTGAACTTAAGCAGAGTAGAG
>DATNQR010000098.1:0-10148 GCA_036703905.1 Thermosynechococcaceae cyanobacterium | reverse complement strand
CTGGATCAGAAAAAATCCCGTAAGATCAAAACCGGCTACTCCACCGACAAAGCTGTGCTGGATAAGCTCCAGGGCGATCATCCCGTTGTGGATGCGATTCTGGAGCACCGCACTTTGAGTACCCTGAAGTCCACTTTTGTTGATTCCCTACCTACCCTGATTCGATCGGATACTCACCGCGTCCACACCAACTTCAACCAGACCGTCACTTCCACAGGTCGCCTCTCTTCTTCCAATCCCAACCTGCAAAACATCCCCATCCGCACTGCCTTCAGTCGCCAGATCCGCAAGGCGTTTCTCCCACAGGAAGGCTGGGTGCTAGTTGCCGCCGATTATTCCCAAATCGAACTTCGCATTCTGGCTCACCTGAGTCAGGAACCCGTGCTGGTGGAGACTTACCAGAATAATGAAGATGTGCATCGCCTGACTGCCCGCCTGCTGCTGGAAAAAGACGACATCAGCTCTGAAGAACGGCGCTTAGCGAAAATCATCAACTTCGGCGTGATCTACGGCATGGGTGCCCAGCGATTTGCCCGCGAAGCTGGAGTCCGATCGTCTGACGCAAAGCTGTTTATTGAAAAGTTCAACGATCGTTATTCCAAGGTATTTGAATATCTCCAGCAAATGCAGCGCGAAGCGATCGCCAAAGGCTTTGTGGAAACTATTCTCGGCCGTCGTCGCTACTTCAACTTTGGCAGCGAAAGTCTACGCCGCCTCCGGGGAACTCAGCCCGATCGAATTGACCTAAGCAAAATCAAAACCCGCGATCAGTTTGATGCAGGCTTGCTGCGGGCCGCTGCCAACGCGCCGATCCAGGGTTCCAGCGCTGACATCATCAAATTGGCCATGGCTAAACTCCACGATCTGCTACAGGGCTACCAGGCGCGATTGTTGCTGCAAGTTCATGATGAACTGGTGTTTGAGATGCCCTCTGAAGAATGGCGGGAACTCCAACCCCAGATTAAATCCACGATGGAATCAGCTGTCGCTCTCTCGGTTCCTCTACTGGTGGAGATTCACGCAGGCGACAACTGGATGGAAACAAAGTAGATGCTGTGCGGGGCGCACCTCGCCTGCCAGATCGCTGTCCTCTTCACCCGGTGTAGATGGTGTGAGGAGATGGTGTGCGGGGCCACAACCTCTGTAGAAGCACTGCGATCGCTGGAGGCTGAGTGTATGGCAAAACACAGAACTCGTTGAGATACCTCACCTTTAATAAGTCCTCAAGGGAAATGTATCCCGTATTCATTGCCCTGCGTCAGGTCTAGGTGTGAGGTTGCCTGTGAGGTTGTCAATGTTCAACTCGTCTATGGTGAGGCTGCTGTTCGCGGCTCCTGCGATCAGCTGTGTGACTGTTTTGCTCTCAAGCTCCAGCGCAGTGACCGAAACCAGTCCTGCTGTCGATCGTCTGTCTCAGGATGCGATCCCCAGTTCCCTCGCCCCCCCTCCAGGGCTGCAACAAGTCGCGCCAGTTGGTCAAATCAACTCGTCTAGCCAACTTAATCTGATCACGCCAGAAACTGCGCCTGCGCCAGGAATGCGCCAAGTGACATCGGTTTCTCAGTTCTCGGATGTGCAGCCAACCGACTGGGCCTTTCAGGCTTTGCAATCTCTAGTAGAGCGCTACGGCTGCATTGCAGGCTACCCAAACCAAACCTACCGAGGCAACCAGGCTTTGACACGCTACGAGTTTGCGGCAGGCTTGAATGCTTGTCTCGATCGTGTCAACGAACTCATTGCCGCCGGCACAGCGGATCTGGTTGGCAAAGAAGATTTGGCCGTTCTGCAACGCCTCCAGGAAGAGTTTGTAGCAGAATTGAGCACTCTGCGCGGTCGGGTTGCCTCTCTAGAAACTCGTGCAACGACCCTACAGCGCCAACAGTTCTCGACCACTACTAAGCTCAACGGACTGGTTTGGATGAACCTGACGGGCGCAACTGCTAGGCGGGATGTACTGGCAGAACGGCCTGCCTCCAACCCTCCATCCTTGGCTCCTAGCCTCAACCCTTCACTGCCAGCGAATCCAGGCACCGAGAATCCGCTCGTCGGCGCTCCAACGCGGAATCCTGTAACCTTAACTCCCAGTCGGGTGCTGCGAGACGATCCCGAACCCACCTTTAGCTACTATTCCTTTCTGACCCTCAACACCTCGTTCTCCGGGAAAGATTCTCTGGTGACTCAGTTGGCCGTGGGTAACGGCAATTCCCCGGCTAACCAGTTTGTCTCCTCCGGGTTCTTCAACTCTTGGGGCACACCGTTTCTAGATCAAACAGGAACCATTTCGGCGGGAACGGTCGTGGTACGGGAATTGTTCTACAGTTTTCCGGTGGGCGAGCAAATCCGAGTGGCAGTGGGCCCGCGGCTCAACTTCTATCGCTATTTTGACAACAACCGCTTCACCTTCTATCTCACGGGCGCAACTAGCTTTAACTCCAACGGCAGCACTCTCTCCAACTCGGTCGATCGCGGTTCCGGTGCAGTCATCACCTTCAACTTCAATAAGCAACTCAGGCTGGTTGCGGGATATCTGGGGGAGAACACAGAGTTCCTGAACTCAGCAATCGGGTTCAACACCTCTAGCAACCCCAGCAGTGGTTTGTTCAGAGGCTCAAACACCACTTCAGCAGAACTCACCTTTTCCCCCAGCAGCACCTTCAACTTGCGCTTGCTCTACACCTACAGCAACCTGAAGCCAAGCTCCCTCGGCTATCTCGGCGGCACTGTGGGAGAACCCGTGCCCTATGGATTGGTGGATGACGGCTTTGGCGGTCGAGTGCGGGGTTCCTATGCCCACACTGGGGTGATCAACTTTGACTGGTTGCTCACGCCAGGGTTTGGGGTGTTCGGGCGCTATTCCTACGGCAGCACCGACGTTGACCCGATCAGCCCCCTGCGGCGCGGCGGCAAACTGAATGTCCAGGCGGCTCAGATTGGTCTTGGCTTTCCCGATCTCGGTAAAAAAGGCGCTTTGGGGGTGATTTCCTTTGTCATGCCCCACGACTTTCGCAAAGGGCGTGAGTTTTTGCTGGCAGGTGGCGGCAACGGCGGCACACAGTACGAGCTAGAAGCGTCCTACTACTACCCAATGACCAACAACATTGCGGTTGTGCCAGCCTTCTACGCCATCTGGAGTCCCAATAGCTTCAGCACTAATCCCACGGTGTTTGTGGGCAACCTTCGCGCTCAGTTCAGTTTCTAAGTTCACCTTGCCCACTTTCCTAGCTTAGGTTCCTCAAGCTCCTTGGCTGATCGAGGAGGTCGATCGACATCAGATGATGCACAAGGAGCTTAAGCCCCTTGCCTCAACGAATCTGGCTACAGCTATCTGGCTACAGCTACAGTGCCGAGTGGTTGCGTACCTCTCCGCGCTCCTGCACCAGAACGTAAGGCTGCACAATCAGCGCATTGAAGCGTTTCGCCTGGTTCAGGTTCCAGGCGGCGATTTGGTCAGGGGAAGGTTTCTTGATCAGGCTCTCGTCAATCCAGCGCTGAACCGAGGCAGTGTTATCGCTAGCAAGGGCGAGGGCCACCTCCACCAAATCTAGCCCTGGAGTCACCATGATCACTGAGTCCCGCCGCACGTGGGGCGCTAGCCAATCCCACTCTGCCTCGTCGATCGCTGCGGTCAGTTCGGTTCGCAAGTCCGGCATTTCCAAAGTCCCTGATTGCACAAGTCAGCTTCAAATTTCCCTTTCTTCAGCCTACACTTACCGTCCACGATCGTGGAGAGCGTTGATGGCATCGGCACAGGCTTGGGTGACGGCTTCTAGTTCGGCACGATCGGTGGATTTAGGTGGCGGGATCACTGCACCAATACGAACGGTTAGGGGCACTAAGCGGGGAACTGCCGAGCCTTTGCGAAAGATCTTGTGGGTTCCCCAAAGGCTAACGGGCAACAAAGCTGCCTGAGACTTGGCCGCAATCAGCGCTGCACCCAGTTTTGGATCGGCGACGCGCCCATCAGGCGTTCGGGTTCCCGTCAGAAACACTCCCACTGCCCAGCCCTGATCTAGTGCTGCGATCGCTGAGCGAATCGCGCTGCGATCGGCTGATCCCCGCTTTACCGGATAAGCTCCGTACAGCCGGATTGCCTGACTCAGCACTGGAACCTTGAACAATTCTTCCTTTGCCATGTAAGCCACAGGTCGCCGCACACAGGCGGACAAAATAGGCGGATCAAAATCGCTGGCGTGGTTGCTGACCACGATCAACCGACCCCGCCGCGGCACGTTCTCTGCCCCCCGAATTCGCCCCCGAAAGTACAAATGCAGCAAGGGAGCGACGATCGACCACTTGAATAGGTGGTAGAGCAGCAGACTGGGAAGAGGTTCGCGCGATCGGGGCATGGAGAAACCTTGTAGGGACTTAGCGAATTTCGTAGTGCGGACATTCCTTGCAGGAGCCTGACGGATTGACAGCGCAGCGCAGGTGGGGAGAACGAGCATTAAACCGACAGGTGATGTCCCCCAGCAGATAACCCTGGCCCTCCAGGTACTCGTAGTCGGCGTTGAGGGAGTAGTGAAGCTGTTGAAAACTTTGGGCAGTGGCCGCGCTCATGGCTGCCCGCAACCGTCGCTGCGCCCGTGCCGACTCCCGTCGAACTCCCAGCAGCGACAGCAACCCAGGCACTAGGGCGATCGTCAAAATCAAGACCGTTTCCACCATAGACCACTTAAACTGACTGCTTAAACTGACTGCTAGACTGAGCGAGCAGGGACGTGAATTTATCGTCCTCAGCCCCTTCTCTCAACTGTAAACTGTGATTTCCTCAAGTCCCGCGACAACTCCCGCAACAATCAAATTTCTGCAACATCCTACCTCTGAGGCGTGGCTGGCGCAAGCATTGGCGAACCTGGACACAATTTTGCTCGATCACTCTCACTGTGAGCGCAAAGCAGCAGGCGTGGCGCTGAATCTGATGTTTCGCTACCCTTCCCACGCCAAGCTAGTGCGGTCGCTGACGGCGATCGCACAGGAAGAACTGCAACACTTTGAGCAGGTGAACCAAATCCTAGAGCGGCGCGGAATTCCCTTGGCTCCTCTCTCTGCCCCACCCTACGGTGCTGGGTTGAACAAGCAAATTCGCCCTCAAGAACCCGATCGTCTGCTGGATACGCTGCTGGTCTGCGGTTTGATCGAAGCCCGCAGCCATGAACGCTTGGGACTACTGGGGATGCACTGTCCCGATCCCCACCTAGCTAAGTTCTACCGCAGCCTCATGGCTTCCGAAGCACGACACTACGGAGTCTACTGGCTACTGGCGACCACAGATTGCGAATCCTCCCGCGTTACCTCGCGTCTGGAGGAACTGGCGATCGTCGAAAGCCAACTCTTGTCTCAACTTCACCCCGAACCCCGCATCCACAGTTGATGGCCTTAAGCGCGGTCTTGAAGAGCTTTTTCCCGTGGCGCAGAAGGGGCTGAGTTAAAGGAAACCTGACTTTGGGGACTGAGATCTTCCAGCCACCACTGCACTTCCTGGGCTGACCAACCCACGAAGGGCCTTTGCGCTTCTGGTTCAGCTACCCCAAAGGTCTGCTTAAACAAAGTTCCTAGCGCTTGAATTCGAGGCAGACGATCGCGTTGTCCCCGCGATCGAGCGACAGCATACCACTGGCGCAACTGAGCCAGAGAAACCAGCACTTGACTCTCAGGAGAGGACGATTGATCAAGGTGCTCTGGTTCCGTCAGGTCAGATTCTGTTAGCTCAACCTCAGCAGGCTCTAGCACTGGCTCAGACGATCGCGGTGGATTCTCGCTCAAACCCTCGATCGGCTGCAAAGTCCCGTTTTCTTCAACCAGAACCACTCCAGCGAAAAACTCGGCCAGGGCTTGGGAAGCGTGACTTAGCTCATTGGTTGAAGTGTGAGAAGCCCGATTCATGATTCAGTGTGGGGATGAGGGAGATTTCATTATAGAACAAATGAACTATTACATGTTCAAGACACTCCTCGTCACCCTGACTGATCCATGCTAATCAGAACCTAGAACATGAGGAAATCATCACGTTCTAGGCTCTGTTGATCTTCAAATCAAGAAGGTGATAAGGGAGTTTGAGGGCAAAGCCATTTAAGCTCCAACCTGGTTTCATCTACCGTAGCGTCCCCACCGTAGAAAGGTAGCGACGATGAAAATGACGATCGCTGACCCGACTACTGAGGAAATAATCGGCACATCCTGAACTCCCCACTGCAGGATCGGCACGTCCAACCCAAACTGAGCCTTAAGAAGCCTGGAGCCAATTTCGCCAACCCAAACTCCCACCAGTCCCGTTATCACTAGCCCCAAAAATTTACCCGGAATCTGATAGGGCAGCAGAGCGTTAGCCAGCCCCGCACAAACGATCGCAATAATCAGTTGCACAGCCAAACGAGACAAATCCATTGCTCCTCCTTGAGGTGCGGGAAATGCAGAAAAAGCGGCTGCACCCTTAAGGACATCCACTTACGTTTTTCACGCTGGGTAGCCCTTCTCTATAATCTAGCGCCCAAGCTCCTGCGATCGCCGCGTTGCCGCTTGGACTGCCTCGATCAATGCCGATCGAAACCCCGATCGTTCCAGTTGAGCAATCCCTGCAATCGTCGTGCCGCCGGGACTTGTGACCTGATCCTTGAGTTCAGCAGGATGCAACCCTGATTCCAGCAGTTGGGCCGTGCCTTTGACGGTTTGCAAAGCCAGCTTCGCGGCAATTGCTCTGGGCAATCCCGCAGCCACACCGCCATCGGTCAGCGCTTCCACAAGAATGGCCACATACCCTGGGCCCGATCCAGACAGTCCTGTCACGGCATCCAGCAGAGCCTCTGGCACTTCCACCACCTCTCCCACCGCCTCGAAGATTCGCCGTGCTTGAGCCAGGTGTTGGCTTTGAGCGTGTTGTCCAGGAGCAATCGCCGTCATGCCTGTGCCCACAGTGGCGGGAGTGTTTGGCATAGCCCGCACCACCGGACAGCCCGGAAAGCTGGACTCTAGTTTGCTCAAGGGTGTTCCCGCCAGGATCGAGAGGATGAGAGGCGATCGTTCCTGTACTTTCGCAGTCTCTAATCCGGCTACCACTTGTGAAAGAATTTGTGGTTTGATGGCGAGAAGGAGAATTTCGGCATCAGTGACGACCTGATTGTCTGCGATCGTCTTCACCTGGTAGCGGCTTTCCAGAAAAGCTCGACGCTCTGGCTGAGGATCGCTGACTAAAATCTCTTGGGGTGTATAAGCTTTCTGGGCCAGCAAACGAGATAGGAGCGCTTCTCCCATCACGCCACCGCCAATTACACCCAACTTAATTACCAAAAAACACTCCTAAAAAGCTATGAATACAGCTTGAAGGCTGAAACTTTTCCTACACTCAAGTTGCAAGCTTAAGTCTTAAACTTCAAGCTCAAATTCTAAAGCGGTTTCTACGAAAGAAAGCACCTGGTGTGGCACGAGCATTTTGCCTGCAACACCAGCGAGACGCTTGCAGTACGGGTACCTTCAGAATCAGAAATCTCCTAAGCTCAAACGCAGGAAAAGGTAAAAGAACAAAGGAAAGACAGCTTTTGCACTCCTTCAGTCTTTCACCTTTTCGCTTCGCTGACAGCTTGCTTCTCGCATTTTGGCTAGTTGTTCAGTTGCTAGGCCTACAAAAGGATAGTTCTCAGGCTTCAACAATTGAGTTTCAACAACTAAGCTTTTCAACCAACAACTAGACTACTGAGCCATCCGAATCTGTTCGGTTGCCCAAGCAGGGGTAGGGGCACTTTGACGGGGCTGCCGCACTTGGGGTTGCTGCGCGGGAGCTTCGTAGGACTGATTGTGGGTGCTGACCTGAACACAGCTAGGCGTAAACAGGAAGATGCTTTCGCCAATCCGTTCTTGGTGGCCGTCGATCGCGTAGGTTCCGCCTGCCACAAAATCCACGGCTCGTTGGGCCTGATCAGGATCCATGATGGTCAGGTTTAGCACGACTGACTTGCGCTCCCGCAAAGCTTGAATTGCCTGGGGCATTTCTTCAAAAGAGCGGGGTTCTAGAACCACCACTTCCGAGATGCCGTTAACCGCGCCAGGCATACCAATCACGTTGTTCATAGGAGAGGCTCCAAGTTCAGGGGACACACCGAGGGGACGATCGCGGAACCGCCGACGAGTCCGATTCTCTTCTTCGGGAGCGGGCTGAGGATGCTCTTGCTGATAGAGATTTTGGTACTCATCCCCATCCATTTCGTCGTATTCGTACTCGTAGTCGACTCGCTCATTGAAGCCAACAAAATCCTTCAGCTTGGAAAAGATATTACTCATGGTTCACGCTCCATCACGATTCAGAGTTAGTTGAAATAATGCTGCTTGCTGTCAAAAATGCAGGATAACGCTAAATCTAGCTTGTCGCAATATAGAAGCGAAAAACCTCTAAGTATTGAGCCAGGGGGAGGCTAGATGCTGAGGGCGACGACCAGAAAATCACTCTACGACGCTCCATCTAGCGTTATCGAATTGAGAAAACAGTATACTACCACTTCTCGAAATTCAGCAGTTTATTAAATTTTTTGTTGGGCAATAGTTAAATTCAGTAGGTGCAAGCTGTTTCTGGGCATAATCGTACCCCATCAATTCACTTTGAGATTTAAATCTAGGCTGGCATTTTCAAGAAATGACTTTAGAATTTCTAAAGACTTCACCCCTTGAAAACCCTGGAGTCTTGAGTTAGATACTCTTGAGGTCTATCAGAACGATCGCCGAACAAAATGCTCCCCAGGCGTACCATTGTCGCTCCCTCTTCCACGGCAATAGTGTAGTCTCCTGACATTCCCATAGACAATTGCAGAGGGCTGGAGAACTGAGGCTGAAGGGTTTCGGCTAGTTCCCGCGCTTGCTGAAACAGCGATCGCACCTCGACCGGATCTAATCCCAGGGGAGGAATGGCCATCAGCCCACAAATTTTCAAATTTCCACAGTCCTTGAGCTTCTGCAAATCGGCCAAAAGCTCGGCAATAGACCAACCGTACTTGTTCGGGTCAGGTTGAAGCTTAACTTGTAGGCAAATCTTGGGTTGTTTCTGGAGAGGAGCCGCCAATTGATCCAGTCGTTGGGCCAGCTTGAAGCTATCAACGGAGTGAATCCATTCAAACAGGTCGATCGCCTTTTGAACCTTGTTGGATTGCAGATGCCCAATGAGATGCCAGGTTAGACCAGGTAGATCCTGAAGCTGCGCCAGCTTGGTTTCTACTTCTTGAACTCGGCTTTCGCCGAAATCCCGAATGCCCGCGGCGTAGGCTTCTCGCATGGCGGGGATCGCCACCTGCTTAGTGACTGCAATCAGCCTGACCGTCGCTGGTAGCTGCTGACGAATGCTCAGAATACGCTCTGTGATCCCGCTCAAGGTCGCAATCCCCAGTGAATCTCACTGCATTCTATTGAAACAGACTCTTGTAGGTAACCTGAAGCGGATTATAGTCGCTCGTTTGACCCAGGCGGCGCAGGTTGCGGAGGCGACTTTCCACCAAGATTCGAGCCTCAGTACGGCTCAGCGGCTCAAACTCAAACCCTTCTTGCCCATTGGTCACGACAAAGAAGAGTCGCTGAGCGTAGAGCGTTGTGAATAACTCTCGTCGCTCATCGACCAGACAAATCCTAAAAAGTAGGCCAAAATTCGGATGGTTTAGGTAATCTTCGGTACTCATCCAGATTTAAGCAGATTTAAGCTGAACAGACGTTCAAAATGTTACACCTTAAGCTGATCATCCCATCACTTTTAACGCAAAAACCCTCCTTCCCAATTAATCTCTGGCAAGTGCAATAAGTTCTAGAGTTAATCCGTATAAATCGTTACAGTTCATTCCCCCAGATTAGTCGGGCGCACCACACCATCCCCAAGCCCAGTATCGCCAGCCGATCGCTGCGCCTCAGATGGAACTGATACCACTCCACCCGATGCTGGTTAGGTGTGGTGAAGCCGCGCACCTGCATAGCGCTGGCTATTTGCTCGGCCCGCAGCAGCAGGTTTTCCAGTAGACGTTCGGCCACAGTCAGCCAGAGTTGAACTGTCCTGCGGATTCCGAGCTTTTTCCAATCGATGGCGCGAGTTGTCACCGATCGCACCAGGTTTTGCACTTCCTCTAGCACGAGGGGAATGAACCGGAGGGAGAGCGTCAGGGTTAAGGCAATCTCAGTGATGGGCC
>DATNQR010000097.1:0-24826 GCA_036703905.1 Thermosynechococcaceae cyanobacterium | reverse complement strand
GGGATTTTGGGGCGATTGTCAAAGGCTAACGGAGGTTTTGGGGTGGCTTCCGCTTTGCCTCGATCGATTGCCCTCCAGTCCCCCTCGCACTAAAGGCTACATCACTACTAGCCAACTACGAAGTTTACTAGCTTTCCGGGGACAACAATCACCTTCTTAATGACTTTCCCTTCAATGTGTTTCTGAGCTAGCTCAGAGTCGCGGGCGAACTGTTCCAGTGCAGCTTTGTCGTTAGCAGTTTGGACAGGAGCAGCGATCGTTCCCTTCGTTTTACCCAACACTTGAATCACGATCGTCACTTCATAAATGGTTATCAGAATAGCCTTTAGGACGTTTAGAAGTTAATAATGTCTTGAGCCTCAGCCTGAAGTTTTTCCAGCGGCGAAAGCTCTGATCGCCTTTGCATCTCAGCTTCATACATCTGACGGGCTTGCTGCATCAGAAGGTCATGTGAAGCCTTTGGAAATTGTTGTTTGAGCATCTGAGCAATCTTGTTAAACAAATCTATATTCATAATCTAATTCTCATTTGAACTTTTAAAGTAACTCACCGATTTCTATATCAATGGGTGTTGATAGCCGTATAGCTTTCAACTAATTACAAAATTCACTAGCTTTCCAGGTACAACGACGACTTTTTTGACCTCCTTCCCTTCAATGTGCCTCTGTGCCAATTCAGACTCACGGGCGAGCTGTTCCAATGCAGCTTTGTCGTTGGCAGTTTGGGCAGGAGCCGCGATCGTGCCTTTTGTTTTACCTAACACTTGAATCACGATCGTCACCTCATCTGCAACCAAGGCTTCGGGTTCAACTTGCGGCCAAGATTGCGTGTGAATCGAATCAGAATGCCCCAGATTGTGCCACAGTTCCTCAGCGATGTGAGGTGCAAAGGGAGCCAGCAAAATCAGTAGGGCGTTAATCCCTTCTGCATAAACCGGAGACTCTTTGCAGGTTGCGTCAGTCAGCGCATTGCTCAGTTTCATTAACTCTGAAACTGCCGTGTTGAACTGATATTCACCATCTAAATCTTCGCTGATTTCTTTGATTGCAATGTGAATTGATCGTCGCAATTCTTTCTCAGGCTTAGAAAGTTCGGCGCTCGAAGTTTTGGGGTTTGAGTTGTTAGCAAACTCAGTAACTAAGCGCCAAACACGATTTAGAAATCGCGATTGTCCTTCCACATCCGCATCTTCCCATTCCAAGTCTTTTTCGGGAGGAGCCTTGAACAGAATGAACATTCGGGCGGTGTCTGCGCCATATTTTGCCAGCACTTGCAGTGGGTCAACACCGTTGTGCTTGGATTTGGACATTTTCTCGTAGAAGACCTGCAATGGCTCGCCAGTTTCAGGGTCGATCGGATTAGCCGAATTAACGTTTGCCGAAGGAATGTATTTTCCAGTAATTGGATTTTTATAGGTCATGCCCTGCACCATGCCTTGAGTCAGCAAGCGCTGGAACGGTTCATCGCAGGTCAGCAAGCCTCTGTCTCGCAGCACCTTCGTGAAGAAGCGCGAGTACAGCAAGTGTAAAATCGCGTGTTCAATGCCGCCGACGTACTGATCCACGGGCATCCAGTCATTGGCGATCGTTGGATCAAACACCTGCTCCGAGTTTTGAGCATCGGGATAACGCAGAAAGTACCAAGATGAATCAATGAAAGTGTCCATCGTGTCGGTTTCGCGCTTAGCGGGAGTGCCGCAGGTGGGGCAGGAAACGTTGACCCAATCCGCTAATTGCGCCAGGGGTGAGGCTCCTTTACCGCTGAATTCGATGTCCTCTGGCAGAGTGACAGGCAAATCGGCATCGGGAACGGGCACAATGCCACAACTCGGACAGTGAATTACTGGAATCGGCGCACCCCAGTAGCGCTGGCGCGAAATTAGCCAATCTCGCAGGCGATAGTTTGCCTGACCTTTGCCCTTGTCGTGCTGTTCCAGCCAGGCGATCGCTGCTTCCACACTTTGCCCCGCGCCCTTCCCCGCCGGAATCCCATTCAACGCCTCCGAGTTGACCATCACCCCCTCGCCCACATACGCCCCAGTCATCGTGGTGGCATCCAGCATTCCATCGGGCAACTGCACCACCAGCTTGATCGGCAAGTCGAACTGTTTGGCAAACTCAAAATCTCGCTGATCGTGGGCGGGAACTGCCATGATCGCGCCTGTACCGTACTCCACCAGCACATAGTCAGCAATCCAGATGGGGACGCGCTCCTGGTTGACCGGGTTCACCGCATAGCTGCCCGTCCAGACTCCAGTTTTTTCCCGTCCTTCGGCTGTGCGATCGAGTTCACTCTTGGTAGCTGCCTCTGCCTGATACGCCGCGATCGCTTCTGCTTGCTCCGGTGTGGTCAGCTTGGCCACCAACGGATGCTCTGGCGACAGCACCATAAACGTCGCACCCCACAGCGTATCCGGTCGCGTTGTGAACACGGTGATCGGATCGCCCGTTTCCGTCTGGAACGTCACCTGCGCTCCAGTGGATTTGCCAATCCAGTTGGCTTGCATTAATTTGACTCGATCAGGCCAGCCCGTCAGCTTGTCAAGATCTTGCAGCAACTCATCCGCGTAGTCTGTGATTTTGAAAAACCACTGCCGCAGCAACTTCCGCTCAACCTTGGCTCCACTGCGCCACGATCGTCCTTCGCTATCAACTTGTTCATTCGCCAAAACCGTCTGGTCGATCGGATCCCAGTTCACCGCTGCTTCTTTCTGGTACGCCAACCCCATAGCCAGAAATTGCAGAAAAATCCACTGCGTCCACTTGTAATAGTCCGGTGCACAGGTGGCGACTTCCCGCTCCCAATCGAAAGAGATGCCCAGCCGCTCTAGCTGCTGCTTCATCTGAGCAATGTTCTGATAAGTCCATTTGGCGGGATGGACATTGCGCTCGATCGCCGCATTCTCCGCTGGCAAGCCAAAGGCATCCCACCCCATCGGATTCAGCACCCGATACCCCTGCATCCGCTTACTCCGCGCAACGACATCGACGATCGTGTAGACGCGGACGTGCCCCATGTGCAGGTTGCCCGATGGATAGGGAAACATCGACAGAGCATAGTACTTGGGCTTGCTGGGGTCGGTCGGCGTTTGGTGCAACCCTTGCTCTAGCCAGGTCTGCTGCCACTTTTCCTCGATCGATCCGGGGGTATAACGCGACTCCACGCACTCAACTCCTGCACTGGGTTTGCTTTGCTTATTGTAGAAGGTCGCTGAGCGCTAGTTCAGCAATTCTCTACCTGTCTCTCCCGATTAATTTGGCTCGATCAAGGTAATATCCAGGCGGCGAAAGTCTCGATCAAAGGACATCACTGCTTCCCCTTCTCGACGGGCAACTTCGACCCAAACACTACTCATGCCTGTCGCCTACATCCTGCATCCCCAAAGACTCGCCAATTTGCCGACGCAGCACTTCCTGACCAGGATAGGAACGGGTTGCAGGCAAAACACCGCGAAATTCAGTTAATTTTCTAGGGTTACCTGCTCGAAGGTGCGTTTCGCTTGAGCGATCGCGCAGAATATCCAGTGCATCCTGATCTGCGAGTTCAATAATCTCCGCGGTAGTGGTATTTCGTAAAGGATGAGGAAAAATAGAGAACCATCCAGCGATTCAACACCAGAACTGATGATGACCCTCGACCTGCGCTGCCCGACCTGCGGCTCCAACGACATCATGAAAAACGGCACGACTCGGCGGGGCAAGCAGAACCACAAATGCCGAGATTGCGGTCGTCAGTTCGTCGAGAACCCCCAAGGCAACCCGTTGACCCCGACCGCAAAGCCACACTTGAGCGCCTACTGCTGGAGAAGATTCCCCTGGCAGGCATCGCCCGTGCTCTCCAGTTGTCCGAGGCGTGGCTGCAAAGCTACGTCAACCGTTGTTACTAAGCCGTGCCCCGCCAAGTGCAGGTGCAACCCAAAGCCAAAGGACGATTGGCTGTGCAGATGGATGAGTTATGGTCGTTCGTAGACAATAAAGGCAACAAGCAGTGGGTGTGGCTGGCGCTGGATGTAGACACCCGTGAAATCGTTGGCTGTTATGTCGGTGACCGCTCAGGCAATTCGGCACAAGCATTGTGGGAATCGATGCCAGGGGTGTATCGCCAGTGTGCAAAGGTTCACACTGATTACTGGCAAGCCTATGCTGCCGTGCTGCCAAAGCAACGTCACCGAGCGGTAGGCAAGGAGAGTGGATTGACCAGCTATATTGTTCGCGTTAGCGCTGCGTAGCAGAACGATTCAACAACACGCTCAGACAACGGGTGTCACGGTTGGTCAGGCAGACGCTATCGTTCTCGAAGAAGTTAGAGAATCACCTTGGAGCGATCTGGAATTTTATCCATCATTACAACGCATTGATTCGACTTGAGCGAGGGCAGTGCTAAACAAGTCTTGTTTCTCTCCATCCTTCACGATATACCAAGAGCAAGCGGAAGAGGAAGAGACGGTGAAACCTGGGGGGCATGAGCAGCAGGCGGCGCTGGAGGCGATCAACCAGGCAACCTCTGAAGCTGCACCCGTCCCGGCGGGGCAGCAACGCCAGAAGATCGGACTGCTGCGGTTCCCGGTAGAGACGCGCGAGCGCTGGAACCACGTTCTCACGGCGATCGCTCCACAAGAGACATCGAAGTTGGAGCAGATGACGGCCCTGCTGGGGTGGATTGAGGTAAGGCTGGAGCCGCCCTCGGAGCCTCAGCCCATTCCAGTCCAGGTGGAAGCTGTACCCGTAGGAGCAACAGAACTAATGCGGGTGAAGGACGCGCTGGCGGCGGTGCTCCAACGGCTGGACAAGCTAGAGACGGTGCAGGCTGCACCCAAAGCACAGAAGAAGGAAAAGCCGAAGACGGTGCAGGCTGAGGAGGCTGAGGAGCCGAAGCCGAAGCGCCCTGGTGGGGCGATCAACCGAGCCAACACCATCTTCCTCGCGGTGCAGGACTGGAATCGGCAACACCCGGAGCAGACCCTTGCCATTACTTTGAGCCTGCTGAAAGATGAGTTTGGCATCAATTTCAAAGCCGCGCGATCGTTCCTAGAAAAAAGACAAAATGACATCGGGGAACTCCATCAAGCAAGCAGGGTGGAAAACGCCCGATCCCATAACAGGCAACAGGGGCGGGATTTTGGGGAACTTAGGGAGTTTGTGAAGAAGTTCGTGGGTCAGGGGTGAGGCAGTTTTCTACCCCATCCTTGACAACTGCCTCTTCTTCAAGAATTCGGCCAGAGAGACCACGGACGGGTAGAGTGTCAGCAGTTTTAACTCTGAAGCAGAAAACAATGTCGAGGAAGCTGGAACAGACTGTCACTCAGCCTTCTATTGCCGCCACCGAGATGCTCAATCCAGCCGATGTCCTTGAGACGATGATTGAGTTGCGTTTTCAGTCGCGCGAAATTGCGGCACAGTTCAAGCGCTACAGCCTGCTTTCTTTGCGGCTTGCTTGGTGCTCAATCTGGAGAAAGTCAGACTGAGCCTGCGTATACCTATTCGTTAGAAAACCTCTATATAAAGAGGTCATGAATTTTAGACGTCTTTTGCACTTAAATCTCGCTTTCAGTGCGCTGGGGATTAACTTTAATACTAGACTGTCTGGGAATAATACTAGAAATCCTTAAAAATCCTATCTGACAAGCATTTTCCTTTTATCACTCGACAAGTCTACTATGTTCACCGGATTTCTTTTGAAGTGAATACAAGTTTCAACCTTTCTAGCAGGAGTAAGGGCACAGCTTTAGTAATCCCCCTTTTGAAGGATTATCACTCCTCTTTGGGAAAAACAGAAAGATTTAGGAATGATTTCTTCTCTGTATTCAAGTTCTACTCTCTTTTGTATCTCGCCAGATTCCGTCAGCGGTGAAGGTTGTTGAAATGCCGATCTACCCAGTTAGTCCCTTGCTGCCCACTATTTCAATCATTATTCCCGTCTACAACGGTGGCGAGAACTTTCGCAGATGCCTGAGCAGTCTAGAAAAAATCAATGCAGAGGTTATTGTGGTCGCCGATGGCGATACGGACGGCTCTTGGCAGATAGCTCAACAGTTTGGAGCCAAAGTCTTACGACGACTGACCGCAGGCGGCCCAGCTCTAGCACGCAACTTGGGTGCTAGATCAGCCCAGGGTGAGATCTTATTTTTTATGGATGCCGATGTGATGATCGCGCCGGACACATTGCCTCAAGTGCAATCAATCTTTGAGCAAGACCCTAGCTTAGGGGCCCTCATTGGTTCCTACGATGACGCACCTGGAGCAACTAACTTTCTGTCGCAGTACCGCAATCTGTTCCACCATTACACTCACCAGACAGGCAACTCTGAAGCCTCAACTTTCTGGGGGGCGTGTGGCGCGATTCGGCGCGAGGTATTTTTGAGAGTTGGTGGCTTTGATGAGGCTTATCGGAAACCGTCGATCGAAGACATTGAATTGGGCTATCGACTAAAACAATTGGGCTACCGGATTCGGCTGTGCAAAACCGTGCAGGTGAAGCACCTAAAGCACTGGGGGGTAGTTTCGATGTTGAGAGCAGACTTTTTCTACCGTGCTTTGCCCTGGACAGAGCTAATCTGCCGCGATCATCACCTGATCAACGACCTCAATCTGAAAACCTCCAGTCGAGTCAGCGTAGTGCTGGTCTACGCTCTGGTGTTGCTGTTGAGCGTCGCTCCTTGGTGGTCAGTCGCTTGGCTACTGGCGGTCAGTGTCGGTGTGTTTCTGTTGGTGATGAACTTCTCAGTGTATCGATTCTTTCTACGCAAGCGGGGTTTCTGGTTTGCAGTCCGTACCATTCCCTGGCACTGGCTGTACTTCTTTTATAGTGGGTTAGCCTTCGCGATCGGCAACGTCCGCTATCGCTTGGGCTACCGCTCACAACCCGCTTCCACCGTCTGAGGCTACATTTCATACCCTTCGTTTTAGTCCCCCCTAACTTTTTGGAGAGTTGTCGTGAAGCATTATCCTGTTGTCATCGTGGGTGCTGGCCCTGCCGGCCTAACTGCGGCCTACGATCTGAGCAAGCACGGCGTTTCCTCAATTGTCCTGGAGCAATCAGACAAGGTTGGCGGTATTTCCCGAACCGAAACCTACAAAGGCTATCGGTTCGATATTGGCGGCCATCGTTTCTTCACCAAAGTCGCCGCTGTCAACGAACTCTGGCAGGAAGTGATGGGGGCAGACTTCATTAAAGTGCCCCGGATGTCCCGCATCTACTACCAGGGAAAATTCTTCAGCTATCCTTTGGAGATGTTCAACACGCTGACTAATCTGGGCATCTACGAGAGCCTGCGGATTTTGTTGAGCTATCTGAAAGTGAAGGTGATGCCGATCGCCGAGGAAGAGAACCTGGAGCAGTGGGTCAGCAATCGCTTCGGACGGCGGCTATTTCTCGCCTTCTTCAAAACCTACACTGAGAAAGTTTGGGGCATTCCCTGCGATCAAATTCAGGCGGACTGGGCCGCGCAGCGGATTCGGGGTTTGTCATTGAAAAAGGCGGTACTGAATGCTGTGTTTGGTATGAACAATACCAAGACGCTGATTAAGGAGTTTGACTATCCGGTACTGGGTCCGGGGATGATGTGGGAAAAGTTTCAGGCAGCGATCGACCAGCGCGGTAGTGAAGTGGCGATGAACACGGGCGTAGTGCAGATCAATCGGCAAGGGCAACAGGTTCAGAGTGTAGTGGTGCAGCGGGAGAATGATCCTGAACTCGTGACGCTGACCGCAGATCACTTTATCTCCAGTATGCCCATCACTGCTTTGGTTCAACGACTCGATCCACCTGCGCCCCCTGAAGTCCTGGAAGCAGCTAGGGGACTCAACTACCGTGCCTTCATGATCGTGTCTTTGATGATCGATCGTCCGCATCTCTTCCCAGACAACTGGATCTACATCCACAGCCCAGAAGTGAAAGTTGGACGAATTCAGAACTTCAAGAACTGGAGTCCGGCAATGGTTCCTGATGCCCGTAAAACTTGTTTGGGTATGGAGTACTTTTGTACACAAGATGATGAGATGTGGCGGAAATCAGATACAGAATTGATTCAAATCGCAACTCAAGAGTTGGAGCAATTGGGATTGGCCAAAACGAGTCAAATTGAAGATGGCGTGGTAATTCGACAACCAAAAGCTTACCCAGTCTATGACCAGGAGTATCGCCAGCACTTACAGGTGCTTCAGAACTACCTTTCCACCTTCGAGAACCTGCAAACTGTGGGGCGTAACGGAATGCACCGCTACAACAATCAGGATCACTCGATGCTGACGGGGTTAATGGCGGCCAAGAACATTTTGGGCGAAGATCACGATCTGTGGGATGTTAACGCTGAGCGTTCCTATGCTGAAGAGTTCACCACGAGTCGATCGGATCAGAAACCTGCGTCTCATCAAACTAAATCCGCCTTAGCAGCCAAGTTGTCTAAGGAGTCATACAATCCAGTGGTCTAGCTTTGATTCCTTCACCAGTCGCAGGGTCTGCCAAGGAGGGTTGTCGTGCTCTATTTCATTACGGCTTGGCTGCTGCTCGCCGTATTCTCATGGGTGATTGGTACGGGCGTGTTGAACAGGTTTCGAGCCGATCAGTTTGAGAGGGGGGGCGATCGCCTAGTTGCGGCCCTCTGGCTGGGAATACTGCTGCTGGCGGTGGCGCTGCTGGCGACCTCACTTGTGTTGCCGCTTTCGCCAGCAGTAGGAGCGGGAGTAGCTGCGTTGCTCTGCGGCATAGCGCTGCTATCAGTCCGAACTCGGTCTGAGATGTTGGCCGGAGCAACTAAGCTAACAAGGTCGCAGCTAACGAGATCGCACTTCTGGATTTGTTTGGCTGGAGCGATCGGCGTAGCCGCACTGACAGCACAACCAGTCACCTGGAGGGATACTGGACTCTATCACTACGGCTTGATCCAGTGGCTAGGAAAATTTGGCACGGTTCCCGGCCTGTCGCTGCTGTTTAGCAACCTAGGATTTAGCTCCTCCTGGCTAGCGCTAGCGGCTCCGCTTAACGCTGAGATATTCGATGCGCGGGTGAGTGCTGTGGCCAATGGATTTGCTCTCCTCTTGGTCGGGGTACAGCTGATAGTAGGACTAAGCCATTTCTTGAAACGAGATGGACGGTTGAGCGATGGGTTTATAGCTGCCTTCTCGCTGCTGATTTTCCCGATCGTTGTGGGGTCGAACCTCTTGTCAGTAATCCTAATTTCGCCCTCGCCCGATATCCCAGTTATGTTTCTGGTTGGAGTTGTTGCTTGGTCGATACTGGTGGTGTCCAATGCTTCGAGCGTTTATGAATCGGCAACTCGATCAGAGGGATCAACCGCAGCGCTTGTCCCCCTGATCCTAGCGACTGGAGCCGTCACACTTAAGCTCACAGCACTGCCACTCCTGCTTGTAACGGGTCTCTATGTTCTTCGGACGGGCGGTTGGAGTGCGCGACGTGTGGGGCTGACGCTCGGTATAGTGAGCGTGATTCTGGCTCCCCTCTGCCTAGCAGGAATCACCGTGTCCGGCTGTCCGCTCTATCCCTCTACCGCATTTTGTTTAGATTTGCCCTGGTCTTTGCCAACACAGGCGGCAACATCAGTTGCGAAGAGCACTCATGCGTGGACGAGTTGGTACACCGCACCTCCCACAGTGCATCCTTGGCTTTGGGCAATCTATCGTTGGCTAGCAGATTCTCGACCCAACCAGTTGTTAGCGGTGTTGATTGTTCTTTCGCTAGGTTCTGGGGTTTATCTTTGGAAGACTCGCCGCAGTCAGCCCGATCGTGGGCAGGCTTGGGTTAGCGCGATCGCGGGATCGGGAATTCTATTCTTCATGCTAACTGCACCATCTTTTCGATTCATGCTGGTTTATCTGCTTTTAATACCGATTCTGGTAGGACTACACCTTCTACCGCTAGACAGATTGCAAAGGTTTCGCCGGAGGTCGCCTTGGCACGAGCGCACCCTCTCTGTAACTTCTCTAGGACTTGCTGCATTGTTCATTGCTCTCTACATCAAATCCAATACGCTGTCTCACCTGCTCTTGCCTCCTCGAATGCAAACCAGTCAAGTGATTCAGAAACAGGGCAGTGATTTTGTCTACTTCTCACCTCAGCCCAATCTTCCCCTAACGCAGCTTCTCTGCTGGGATGCTCCCCTCCCTTGTGGTTTTTCGGTTCTGCCACAGGTGCGGTTGCGCCAGCCAAAGCAGGGGTTACGTGCAGGGTTCATCTGGGATAGGTCATTTAAATCAGCCCAGTAGTCTCTTTAAGTTTGTAAGACTTTTTGCAACTGCTGGCTAACTCTTTCTAGTGAAAAAGCCGTTGTAGCACGCTGCTGGGCACGCTCTCCGATCGCTTTTCGCCAGTCTGGATTGTCTAGCATCCGTCCGATCGCCCCTGCCAGGGCGCCTGGGTTTTCGCGGGAAACCATCAGCCCACCGGATTGCTCTCCTGCCGCCAGAATGTCTGGTACACCAGGCGCATCGGTGGCCACGATCGGTAAGCCGCAGGCCATTGCTTCGATCGGCGCAACCGGAAATCCCTCATGGCGTGAGGACAAAACGTAGAGATCGGCAGACAGCAGATAGCGACGCATGACGGCGCGATCGAGAACGTACTTATTCACCCAAATCACGTTGGTCAAGTTGAGATCGGCAATGCGCTGGGCTAAATTGGCTGCATCGCTGCCAGTACCGACTAGGAGCAGATTTAATGATTGGGCTGGGCGATCGGCACATACCTGTTTCCAGGCATCTAGCAAAACGTCTAAGCCTTTGCGGTGGATTTCCATTCGACCGTGATTCACGACCACCAAGGCTTCTGGTGCAATGCCCAATTCTGCGCGGGTTTGCAAACGCTGGTGCGGCTCAGAATCTCCCTGCCAGAGGCTCAAATCCAACGGATTGAAAATGGGGGCAATTTTGCTGGCAGAAATCCCGTACTGAGTTTGTAGTCGCTTGCTTTCAGTTTTGCTGGCGACGATCAAGCCAGCGCAAGCTTTTAGCGTGTGGGGACGCAATGGTGCTTCCAGCCGACTGAGTTGAAAATCACCGCCCTGGAAGCTGGCATAAACAGGTAGCTTCATCAGTTTCCCCAGCAACACGCAGATGTCAAACCGCGCGTACTCGTATTCTTGACAGACGATCGCCTGGCAGTTTTCGCGCCGAAGCTCCCGCGCCAACGCGATCGGTGGCGTTGCCAGGTAGGGCGCTACATCTTTCAGCACTGCCAGAAACGGACGACGAATCGGCGTGACAACTCGAAAGACTTCTTCCAAGCGCCAACCGTAGGGATTCACCATCGGCTTTCGCACCAGCCTGTGAATGCCAGGAGACGGCAAAACGCAGATTGTGGCTCCGGTCGGTTTGTGAATATAGCGTGTCGTTTGCTTGATCTGTGCCGAGATACAGATCAAGACTGTCCGCACTCCTGCCAGTTTCAACGCTTCAATGTAGCCAAACAGCCAGCCACCCGTCATTTCATTGCAGAAGGACTCGAAGGAGATCTCGATCGTGTCTAAAAAGTCTTCGATCAAATCTCCCCAGGGCAGCAGGGCGATCGTTGGCTGTTGATTTGTTGATTGCATTGCTACATTGACATAGGTTTTTAGACAGACATGAAAAGTATGAAAAAAGTTTAATTCAGAGTATCTTTACTCCGTATCCCGGTTCACCACTTGGGCAACCATTGCTACGATCGGGAGTGATATATTGGAAATAGGTTCGAGCCGATTCCGCATTAGCGATTGGGTGAACAGTTTTTCGACCTGCATGATAGATAAACAGCCGATCCGTGTAGGGATAGCGAGTGTAGATACTGCCATATAGTCTGGTCGAAAGTGCATCTGCTTCGACTTGTAAATTAGACGTGACGACATCAGCCCGAAGCGTATAATCTCGGTAAATTGTCATCAATGCCCCTGCTAAATCCCAATTCGACTCAAAGACCACTGCTGGGCCAGAATAGGGACAGATTCCATCTAAAATTAAGGTGACTCCAGTAGGAAGCGACGGAAGTTCTCGATGAATATCTGACAGCAATTTCTGCTGTTGCTGATATGAATTTATCCAATAAGTAGCAACACTGGTGTTAATAATGAAGTTACTGGTACACAATAGAGTGATTAGGACACAGAAGAACTGATTGGTTAATCGCTGAGACGGTAAGAAACTGCTGATTAAGTAAATCCCAGCAACCAATGAAAGTGCGACACCGATCGAGGCGGCGATCGCAACTCGATTGCCAATTCCCGTTGCCGTAATTAAAGCGTTTGAATTACTTAAAAAGATAGTATATCCCAGGATAAAAACTCCAATTCCTAATCCGGCAACTTTTAGCAGTTTTACTCTGGGAAGAAGTATCTGCTCTAAGTTGAGCAACTGGCTTAAATACAGAAAGACCAGTAAGCTAATTAATCCCGCAAATACTAAAGTTATCCAGTTAAATTGATGCTGAAGTAGCTTGGTGGCGCTGCCAATTACACCTAAACCAAAATCTCCATAACTCACTTTGCTTGCTCTCGCAATCAGACGAGTAAACCAGATCGCTTGCCATTTAGGGCTGATCTGTCCCATCCGAACGGTCGTAGTCAGCTTGAAAGTAATAATGGCTACGATCGCAGCAAGATTAATCAGAAACAGCCCAACGATCGGGCGAACTGCAACGTTCTCATTCTGGGCGATTGAGTTGCTTTGCGATACATAATGATAGATAAGCCATAGATTGAAAATATAAAGTGGTAAAAATATTTCGTAAGAAAGACATCCAATTAAGAGACTGAGAACCGCTGCAAATTTCCAAATTTTCTGATGGATCCCACGGCTGGAAACAACTAATAAATCACAATATAAGCTCAAGAAATACAACGTCATGCTGAGAACGATCGGCAGTGAGACTCCCCAAAAGCGATTTGTGGAGTAATGCGGTAATAAACCGTAGACTAACGCAACGGTGAAAGCCAAAAATCGCTGTCGAGTTAACTTTACTAGTACTAGGTAGAAGAGAACTATACCCAACGCAAGCACTATTCCGTTAACAACATGATAGCCGAGTGGATTTAGCCCAAAGATCCAGTACAGAACGGATAGGTAGAGAATAAAAACTGGGCGCATAGCATGGACAGGAGAAACCGCTGCCCGATAAAGGCTCAAAAGAGATTGATCGGTTGCAGTACTGAAGTAACCCAAAAATGCCCAATCATCACTTGAGAAACCAATTTGTCCTACATAGGGAATGATCGAAAGCGTAATGACCGTACCAATTAACAAGCAGTCTAAAAGTACCGAATGGTTTGCGATTTCTTTTTGTCTCAGTTCCTTCATCAATCTCTCGACTTGCTGTTCAGTAATCTAAATAGAGAAGGACTAAATTAAACCTGACTCCAGATTGCTGGATTTCAACTGTGTCCAACCCTCTTCTTCTCTAGCGATCTAACTTTTAGATGATTGTACTCACGTGCTTACTACTTCATTCGATGATGTAGTAGAGCTTTATAGATTTACCGATAGTCTCTACTGGTTTATGTTGCTCCAACCAAGCAAATTGGTCATAAGGGGGTTCCCAGGTTCCTATCTTGTTGCACAATAAACTACTGAGTACCCATCCTTTCGTTTTCTCATAAGGATTTAGTAGCTTCCAGGAAGGAAGATCAAATTTACTGAAGTCTACACTACCAGCATAACAAAGGGACATTTCATTAATTCTTTTTCGCTTTAATACCTGTACTAAGCGGTTGAAATCCTGTCCCCAATCGGTAGTCCCAATTGATATTTCCTCCGGATATTTTCCTGCTAGTGAGTTGTAGTATGCCAGGTAATCAGGGTTGACCGAAATAGCCGTCAGAATTTGCCATACCAGTAATACACTGACGATTGCTGGCCCTCTAACTGGATAGATCTTCCAGAGGCGAGTCGCTCCATACCCTGCAACAATAGCAAGTAGAGGATAAATTGGTAGAATATGTCTCACTCCTAAGTTTAGGTGACTGGTCATCGCGATCGCCATAATGCCCAAAGCACACGATGGAGGGATTAGAATTTGAGGATCTAATCGACGCTTCCAAACATTTATAAACATTGAAAAAATACCAAACCCGGCTAGTAGGAGAAAAGGAATAGGTGTCCTGATCAAGAATTCGATTGGAAAGAAGTACCACCGCCCTCCCTTATAGGCTTCTCCCAACAAATAGGATGTGTGACCAGCTTCATTGAAATTTTTGACCTGAGTAAGACCTTTTATAAATTCAGGAGCAGGAATAGGTAGCCGCTCAAAGGCAAAGTAAGCTACGTCATGAAGCAGCCCTTGCTGACCAACAATCCGATCAATTCTTGTATGGGGTCTACCCTCTGGAGAAAGTACGGAGATAACCGAAAACCGATATCCCGCCCAGATAATAAGTCCACATATCAACAAGGCAATTGCAGTTCTTACAAAACGAGTCATCCATCTCTTTACCTGACTTTTTTTATGGCTATCTTTTTGCTCAGACTGTTCCTTGCGGTAATTAGTGTGACGGTTAGATAGAAATGTTAAAACTCCCATGGATAGAATGCTGACAAGGAAAAAAACAATGTTTGAATACTTAGCCAGACAGGCCAAACCACCCGTCACGCCCAACCAAACTCCGTAGCGATGAGTTGGTGCTTTTAGCCAGAGACAGAAGGTGAATAGTAGAGCCATTAGGGTTCCAGCACAAGCCATATCTGTCGCTGCTAAACCAGCATTTGCTAGAATCGGTGGTAGGGTCACTACCCAAAACACAGCTAGCAGCGCCGAGAAGCTACCAAAGTAGTAATGACTCCACCGGCTGACTATTACAACTGTTAAAATAAAAAATGGTAGTGTTCCTAAGCGTGCGAGGGTCAAGTTTCGTTGGTATGTACCATTTTGGTGCAGTACAGCATTCCCCTCATCCCAACGATTATCGGCACCTGTGAACTGCAACCTAGTAAAGTAGGGTACTAGGGAAGCCATGACGGGAGCGAGAGGTGGATGACCCAGGTCGTAAGTATATTTCCCCTCTCCCCACCACTGGATTCCCCGACCGATGTGGGCAGGTTCATCCCATGTCTGCGACAGAACTGGGTAGGTTAGGGCAATTTGTCCTATCCCTATAAGAGTGAGCAATGCTGTAGCAATCTTAAAGTAAACTGATTTGCTTTTCATTTCTTTATTGGGGGGATGCTCATTCAGCTTTTTGCCATACGGATGCGGTTTCGGCTCCAGAAGCATGAGGTCGATGCAGCCAGTAGGCAATCCAGGTAATTGGACTCAGGAGGCAGCAGAGCAGATAACTGAGCGATCGCGGCAAATTAGAAAATGCGATATCGTGGCACAGCACTGTGATTGGATTGATGAACGTGGCGTACTGCTGGCAGGGCAAGGGGATCAGGGTCTTCAGGTTTGCCAGGGTGTAGCCGCGCCGGACGTGCCCCCACTCCGCCATCACTGCCGATTCTGGAGGGCAGATCGGTTTCATAAAGCTGTAGTAGGGAAAGCGCCAAGTGGAAGCATCGGGGGTGCTAACTAACAGAAATCCGTTAGGTTTGAGGACGCGAAAAGCTTCGACAACAGCGCGGCCATCGTCCGGAATATGCTCCAGCACATCAAACATCGTCACGGCATCGAAGGAATTGTCAGGAAACGGTAGCTGGGTGGCATCACCGCAGACAAAACGGATATTGGGCTGCTGATTGCAGGTAGCTTGAGCAAATTTCGGCTCGAAATCCAGATTCGTGATGTGGGATTTGGGGTAGAGTAGCGCTGTTAAGCCGCCCTGACCGCCACCAACTTCCAGGATGGAGGCGAAGGGAAGATCGGGGGCGATCGTGTGAATCGCTCGCATTTTTTCGCGGTAGAAGAAGCCCAGCGTCAACGGGCGAGAAAAGGGATTCTTCGCTAAAAATTGACTCAAAGGCTGTTTCCAATTCGCGCGATCGGGCCCAGTCGGCAGGTTGGTAAGGGTTGAATCAGTCATGATGCTCCGTTGAGAGTTGAGAGGAGAGGCGATTTTGGGCAGGCGTGAAAGCAGGAGTCACCCTGTTTCTCAGAAAGAACGCTAGACCCGATAGACACCCCAGAATTTCGACAAAGATTGTTCGATAGCGACCATGAAAGCCACTAATCAAGCCCCGCACCACCAACCGAGCAAAGTACTCAGGCAGAATCACCCCCAAGCGAAACAAATTGCCCCAGTGCCGATGCTGGAATGCTTGGATCAGCAAGGCAGTAACATGTCCGCGCATATAGGCATACATTTGGCGTTTCAGACCAGACATTTCGCGGCGATGGTAGTGGTAGATGACGGCTGTGGGTTCATATCGGCAGATATAGCCCGCCGCCAGAACGCGATACCAGAACTCAGAGTCTTCGCTGCATCCGGCTGCGCCTGCACCGAGGCGATCGTCAAAACCACCGACCATTTCCACCACTTTGCGTCGTAGTGCCATACTCACTCCGGCTCCAATCTGCCACACGGGAACGCCAAAAGGTTTCTTAGCCTGAAAGTAGTCTGCATCGAATACAAGCGATCGGCATTCGTGCTTGAACCCCGTTGCACCCCGATGAAACGCCACTTGCGCTTCGGTTTCCAGTTCCGCGGGCAGCATCAGCCCCGTCACCACCATCACTTGGGGATCGCCGAAGCCCAACCGCAGCCGCGTTAGCCAGTCGGGATGCACTTCTACATCGTCATCGGTGAAGACGATAATCTCGAACTTGGCGTGACGGATGCCTGTGTTTCGTGCCACACTTAGCCCCGGACGCGGCTCCAGCACATAGCGCACGGTGGGAAACTGCGCCATCAGACGGTGGGTGGCATCAGAGGCGGGGGCATTGTCAATCACCAAAATTTCATCCGGCGATGGCGCAAGCTGCTGGAGCGATCGCAAACACTGCGCTAATTGATCTGGTCGATCGCGGGTGCAAATTACTACTGAGACAGGCTCCTGAGCAATTGCTAGCTGTGCTCGCCACTGCTGCTCCAGCTGAGCTAAGGGTTGCGTGAGCAATTGCAGTGCTGCAAAATCTGGCGGCAAATCTGGTTTAACTGGAACAACGGAAATTCCTGGGAGTGGGGCTTTGAAGCCATGATCCAGTAAGCGATCTCCCATAATGGGCGTAATCGTCCGCACCGCGAGATCGGCAAGCTGGCTGGCTGGCATGGGCAGGCGATCAGCGGCGATTTCTTGATAGCCGAGGGGAATTGATTTCCACCAGAAGGTTGCAAAAACTCCGTCATACTCTGGGTCGAACGCGAGCGCGGACAGCGTTTGACTCAGATCGACAGGTTGAATTTTCCAGCGCCAGTTAGTCATACCTTTGCACATCCCATTAATGCCTGTTGGCGTTCCTGATCGGTCTGCAACAATTGCGCTAACCCTGCCCAGCGACCTTTCACAAAGCTCCACTGAATTGCCACATCCTCTGGCTGCGCTCGACCCAGCCACATTCGCAGCGTTTGTTTCAAAATTTCCAGCGATAGTTTTGCGGTTTTCCAAGTGGCGGACTGCGCCCAGCCCGGAAACGAACCCGCCCACAGCATCAAGTCCGCGTGGATCTGACAGGTTCCCAAGCCAAAGTTCATTGATTTGAGATAGGTCAGAGAAGTGCGACGAGGCGGGATCAGATGCTTCAGTTCGCAAGCGGGGGTGTACCAGAGCGGGTATCCGGCCCCGCGAATCCGCAGCGCCAACTCGACATCGCCACCAGAAATTAGCTTTTTGCCAATGCGATCGTGCATCAACTGGCGCTTTGTCCAGCCGCAAGCATCCAGCGCCTTTCGGTTGACCACCATTCCCGCCCCCACCAGGCAATCCCGTTCCTGAATCTGCATTCCATGATCTTGTTCGGCGAAGGAGTAGCCGTAGCCCAGGACAAACGGTGAAGGGGACGTTTCCCAGGTCAGCACGACGCGACCGCCAAAGGCTCCGGCTTCAGGATGCTGGGCGGCAAATCGTACCGCTTGCTCGACCCAATCTGGCTGCAACACACAGTCATCATCGACATAGGCAATCCAGGTCGCAGTCGTTTGGGTTACGCCGCACAGCCGCGCTGGGGTCAGTCCCTGGGTAGGTTCCTGCACTATGCGGAGATGGGGAATTTTGCCAGCCACGATCGCCTGTTCCACTAGGTCAGCCGTGCCATCGGTGCAGTTGTTGTTCACCACCAGAACGCCCCACTGGATAGACTCGGAGACTCGTTGCTGCGCGATTGCCTCCAGCACCAGCACCAACTGACCCACGTTGTTGTAAGTGCAGATGACTAATTCAATGTCAAGATTAGGTCGCATCAAGAGAACCTCCGGCGAATTTGGGCCACTCGTCTCTGCGATCGACCATACTCGCCCAACACGCCGACTATACCGCCCCAAAATTCCGCCAACACCATGTCGATCGGCAAAATGTGCTGTCCCGTCAGACTTTGCTGGAGTTGCCAGAGTTGGTTTTTCAACCACCAAGCCATGAGCTGTAGCAGTTTCATTCGTTGGCTGCGATCGACCTGAAATGACTTGACGACAAACGCCATTAGCCCCAGCCCCCACGTCCAATACTGGTGCTGTAGCTGCTTCAGTTCCCGCCG
Organism: Thermosynechococcaceae cyanobacterium; assembly: GCA_036703905.1. Lineage (GTDB taxonomy): Bacteria > Cyanobacteriota > Cyanobacteriia > Leptolyngbyales > Leptolyngbyaceae > DATNQR01. The sequence continues at coordinate 6,289 of DATNQR010000097.1, read as the reverse complement.
ATGCTGGTGATAGATTAGGTAGCGCGGCTCATAAACCAAAGGATAGCCCGCCCGCACAACGCGATAGAAAATATCCAAGTCGCCGCCACCGGGCAGGGGTTTGCCTGTATCCAGAGCTTCATCAAAGCCACCCAACTCCAACAGCACCGATCGCCGAAACGCCATATTGCATCCCGCACCGAAGATTCCCGCACCACAGGGATAAGACGGGTTATGAGGCAGGGTCTGCCCATAGCGAATCTTCTCAAAGCCGCGCCGGAAGCCACCCCGTTGCTCAAATAAGATCTGCGCCTCGGTTTCCAATTCGTAGGGAAGTACTAACCCCGTAAATGCTGCTGCATCTGGGTTTTCTGCCCAAGCTTCTTTCAGCCCGTTGAGCCACTGTTGATCGACAGTGACATCATCATCCAGAAACGCCAGCAGTTCACCCGTCGCAGCGTGGAGCGCGTGATTGCGGGCAAAATCCAGTCCTGCTTTGAGTTCACGAGTGTAGCGGATGCTGGGAATGGCAGTAACGACATCCTTTGTACTATCGTCGCTGGGTGCATTGTCCACCACCAAAATCTCAAACTGTGGCAACGAGCTAGCCTGAAGCGGTAGGAGAGATCGCAGCAGTCGAGATACATTCTCTGGACGGTCTTTTGTACAGATCGCTACCGTCAGACTAGGAAACTCAATTCCATCAGGCGTGGGGAAAATCTCGGATCGAATTTGCTCTTGCAGCAGCTTTGTTCCCAGCTCCTGAGCAATCCAAGCCTCCAAAACGGGCGGCGTGAGGTGATCTTCAGGGGAGCAAGAGCGCAGCAGCAGACCGATTGGGCGATCCCGATACCGCAGAATCAGGGCCACTCCGGTGTGATCGTCTGGAATCTGGAGCGCCGGAAGGGTTTGAGCGAGTTCTAGAGGAACGATCGTATAAGGCATCGGGAGATGGAGGTAGATGAACGCGATCAGCGAGAAACTTAAATGGGTAAGCCGCGGTTCTGTAAACGGTAGAGTTGAGCGAACAGTTGACCACGTTTCAGCAGCCGTTTCAGATCGCCCTGCTCCATCAGGTGCCCATCCTTCAGCACCAAGATTTGATCGGCATGTTCGATCGTCGAGAGGCGATGAGCAATTACGATTACTGTCCGATTTTGGCTCAAGGTGTTAAGAGCATCTTGAATCAGGCTCTCGGAAATGCTGTCCAGCGCGTTCGTGGCTTCATCCAGGATCAAAATTTCGGGATTGCGGACGATCGCCCGCGCTAAGGCTAATCGTTGCCGTTGCCCACCAGAGAGCCGAAAGCCACGATCGCCTACCCGCGTCTCAAACCCTTGTGGCAACTCACAGATAAACTGCTCAGCATTCGCTAGACGGACTGCCTCAACAACCTCAGCATCGGTTGCATCCAAGCGCCCGTAAGCAATGTTCTCACGCACGGTGGCGTTGAAGATGTAAACCTCCTGACTAACGATCGCGATTCGATCTCGCCAGTCTGCCAAATTCAACTCCGTTAACGGGTGGTCATCTGCATACAGACTGCCTTCAGTTGGCTCATAGAAGCGACAAATCAAGTTGACTAGCGTGGATTTTCCGGCTCCTGACGGGCCAACGATCGCCGTTGTTTTGCCTTGAGGAATCTCAAAGCTGATCCGCTCCAGAGCACGCTTGCCTCCGGGATTGTAGTCAAAGCTAACCCCTCGAAAACTGAGATTGTGCCGCAAGCCCCGGAAGGGGACTGATCCAGAGACAATATAAGGCTTGTCGTCTCGGCGCAAAAACTCGGTCACTTCCTGTACGGAACCACTCCAACTCAGCAAGCCCACCCGTGCCGAATCTATCTGCTGTACCTGCGGCTGAAGGCGGTAAAGAATAAACAAAAATGTTAGCAATGAGGGCATGGAAATCTGATTCTGCGATAGGGCGATCGCTAGGAGCGCCAGCAACACCAGCGCCGACAGCACCTCATAGAGCGGGTTAATGGCTGCCGAAATAACATCAAGCTTGAGAAAAGTCTGCTGAACCTTACGCGAAGCCTGATCAAACCGCGCTTGTTCATATTCCTCTCGCCCAAACGCCCGAATCACCCGCATCCCCGTTAACCCTTCCCACATCCGGCCCGCCAGTACTGTGTTGGCTGCCACCGCCTGTTCGCTCACGCTTTTGGCTGATCGCGTCACCCGCCGGATGCAAAGTGAGATGGCACAGATCACCAAGCCCACCACCACGGTGAGTTGCCAGGAGAGTAATTGCAAAATCACTACGAATACAAGCAAGGTACAAAAGTTGGAGATTAGCCCAAATAAATGTCCCAGTGCACGGGTAGTATTCCAGGTTTCTGTAGCCAGCAAATTAGAGAGCTTGCTGTATTCCTGATTCGCCAGGTAGCGATCGCTAACCGTGAGTAGCTGCCGAAATACCTGAGATCGTAAGCGATGCCCGATGCGGGCATTCAGCCAACTTAGCAACAGCGCGTTGCCGTAGGACAATCCATTTTTGAGCGCGATACAGGCAAAGATGCAAGCAGGAATCACCACAAACCGTTGAGGCGCTGGCAAATTTCCGAACAGTCCATACAGAAACCCAATTAACGCATTGGAGCGCGCCGCATTCACTGCTCCTGGATCAAAACTCTGGAGAAACGGGATCAACAGGCTAATACCGAAACCCTCCAGCCCTGACGACAATATCCCCAGAGAGACAACAACAGGAACCGCCCAGCGGTTTGGCTTCAAAAGCGGTAAGAGCGATCGGATAGCTGCAATTTCACGCATCGGCTGTTCTCTAGAGCAATTTGGATTCAGACTTTTTACTTTCTTGCCGCTTGGGAAACCCCGCTATTAAGGGCACAACGGTGTGGAATAGGTTTCCGATGCTCACCATTATCCAGGCAGTGAAACGCTGCTTATTGCTGATCGCTGGAATGAACTGCGAGGAAACCGGACTGGGAGCTCCTACTGAGACTGATCGCCTTGAAAACGATCGTCTCCGTAAAGCTGCCCACCCATTCCGCAGAACTAATCGGTAGAAACTAGGACGAACGAGTGCCACGATTGCGGCAGCTTGTAAAGATTGTCCAATCCATGCCAGCGTAGTACGGAAATCCCCAGTCTGATCTGCCTCAAACGCTAAGTACATGAAAAAATTACTTTTGCCCAACTGAAAAAGCTGATCAGGAACGTCTGGTCGTCGCTGTTTTACTCCGTTCAGCACTAAGCAATAAGACTGTGCCATTGCCGAATAATCCCGTGTCATGCTGGTTTCTAGCTTGCGGTAGCCCACCAGAAACTCTGGCACAACCCGAAATTCATAGCGTTCTGCCAACCGCAAATATAAATCCCAATCTTCACATCCCTGGGCTTTTTGGTCTCGTAGTCCTGGGTCATATCCCCCGACAACCGCCAAACAACTCCGACGAATCAGCGAAGCGCTGGCGTTGCCTAAAAAGTTGTGGCAGAGCAAGGTGAGAAAGACATCGCCCTCGATCGCAAAGGCCCGCACTCCCCCCAGCAGAGCATCGGCTTCGTCAATGTAAACTGACCACGAGTAAACCACACCGACTGTTGAGCCACCTGCCAAAGCGCAGTTCACCTGCTTTTCCAGGTTCTCAGGATGCCACAGGTCATCCGCGTCGATCGGTGCAACAAACTCACCTCTAGATTGAGAAATTCCCAGATTGCGTGCGGCAGCAACACCAGCATTCGCTTGATACAGCAGTTTAATGCGGCTGTCCTGTTGGGCAACGGCACTTACGATTTCTGGAGTTCGATCAGTGGAGCCATCATCTACAACCCATACTTCTAGATTCCGATAAGTCTGTGTCCGTACCGACCGCAACGTTCTCTCAATAAAAAGTTCAGCATTGTAAGCAGGAATGATGACTGAGACCAGGGGTAAGTTGCTATGCATCTCTCAAGAGTACTGGATGTCTGGGTGAGCAATAGTTGCTAAATACGCAGCAACACCCCAGCTAAACAACTCGTCTTACCTCATCTCTGGATTCTTACTCCCACCCCCTCTGCTGCTAGTTTCAAGGGCTTTGGCGCACAGCAACAGGATCAATGGGGCAAGGGGTCTATCTCCTCACAACTTCCTTCAGTACCGCGATTGTTGTCCTTCATCAACTGCTTGCTACTGTTGATACACTTGCCACTCTTGATACACTATGGTTATGCCTGATGGGTGCGATTCGTTCTTGCTTAAATGTCTGAAAAGACCATAGGACAAGGCTTCTGAGAGATAACCCGAAAGGTTGAGTTCGCACTTTAATCTCTCTCAGATGACAACTTGATGAGCTTGTAGGTGAAGCCTCTGACCCAGACCAGAGCGCTAGTCCTACCCACCCGGTATAAGGCGTGAAAGCATAACCCCCATCTCAACGGTTGAGCGCCAATGGAATGACGCGGGGTTAAACGTCGGTATCTGGTAGCCAAAACTGGAAACCCGGCAAGCGAGTGAACAGGGGTAAAGCCAAGTAGAGCCTGAACGGATGACCGAACCATCGTCACGTAGACCCAGTGAAATCGGCTGGAGTGAATCTAAGGGTATGACTGAAGGGAATCTTCCCTGCCGTGACCCTGAATCATCACAACATTGGAAACAAAAGTTACTAGCTTCTTGAAATCTGTTCTCCATGAAACAGGTTTTTATACCCAGAGACGAAGCTCGGTGGACAGTCCGACCCTACCCTCACAACCAAAGCTCCTCAGGAACGAAGTAACCTGACCCGTTTTCACTCTGAACGGTCGAACATTCAGAGCAGGGACTCACCCAAAAGGACGGGCAGGCAGGATGGTCTAAGAAGCCAAAGCCTGGGGTAATGCCCAGGATATGCAGACGTAGACCCGGTAATACGGAATGAAGACCCTTTAGTCGGAGTCAAGACGATGACGCGCTCATCAATGGGCAGCGATGAATGGAGGACAATCCCCTGGAAACGCATCCAGAAGAATGTCTATCGACTCCAAACCAGAATCTTCAAAGCCAAACGTCGTGGGCATACAAGACAAGTTCACAGGCTCCAGAAACTCTTGATGAAATCTCGGTCTGCCAAACTGCTCTCTATCAGACGGATCACTCAGGATAATCAAGGCAAATCAACCGCAGGGGTCGATGGCATTAAATCTACCGCTCCCGCCCAGAGACTGGCCCTAGTCAACTCCCTGAAACTGACAGGTCAATCTGAACCGACTCGACGGGTGATGATCCCAAAGCCTGGAACGTCGGAAAAACGACCGTTAGGAATTCCTTGTCTGATAGAACGAGTGAAGCAGATGTTGGTGAAACTCGCTCTGGAACCGGAATGGGAAGCCGTATTTGAAAACGGAACCTATGGTTTTAGAACGGGGAGGGGCGCTCATGATGCCATCGAAGCGATCTTTAAGAGTATTCGGTGTAAAGGCAAATACGTCTTAGATGCCGATATCTCCCAATGCTTCGACAAAATCAACCAGGAAAGGTTACTCGATAAGCTCAAGACCTTCCCGACTCTACGTCGGCAACTCAAAGCTTGGCTAAAGTCAGGCGTGGTCATGGATGGACAACTTTTTCCAACCCTTGAAGGTACACCCCAGGGAGGTGTTATTTCCCCAATCCTAGCGCTCATCGCCCTTCACGGCTTGGAATGTGCAGTCAGACAATGTGTCTATCCGGGTGAAGATGCTCAGAAGGAATTATCGGTGATTTTCTATGCCGATGATTTTGTTATTCTGCATCCCTCACTTTCGGTCATCCAACGCTGCAAACTCGTAGTGCAAGCCTGGTTACAGGAGATGTCCCTCGAACTCAATCCCAAGAAAACCCGCATCTCTCATACCCTAAACCCGCATGGGGGAAACGTGGGGTTCAATTTTCTCGGATTCCACATCCGACACTATCCGGTTGGCAAACACCAAGCTGGACGAAACACCCATGGGAAACGCTTGGAATTTAAGACCCTCATCAAGCCAAGTAAAAGTAAGATTACTGCCCACATTGAGCAGATTAGGCAGACCATTAAAGCTTATAAAACGTCTCCGCAAGAAGCACTGATTATCAAGCTCAACCGCATCATCCGCGGCTGGTCAAACTATTACTCAACAGTGGTCAGTAAACACACCTTTCAGCGATGCGATAATACTATATTCTCGCAACTTCGCGCTTGGGCACGATACAGAACCGGAAGATTTGACTCTAAAACCTATACCAAGTCCTGGCACTACATTAAGGACAGACGCACCTTCTCCACGAAGAATCAAGTGAAACTAGCTTTTCACACGGATGTTCTCAGTGTTCGCCACATCAAGGTCAGAAGTCATAAAAGTTATTT
>DATNQR010000096.1:0-16379 GCA_036703905.1 Thermosynechococcaceae cyanobacterium | reverse complement strand
GTAGATAAGACAGGCGCAACGATCGACGTTCAGGCTGCGTCCCTCGACTGGCTGATCACCGATGCCCGTCAGGAGTTACCCGATCAACCTCCGGCCGAACGCCAAGCGATCGCTGAACTGTTTAACATCGGCAACGAGGTTGAAGTTTAGGCAGCACAACCCTGTAGATCCCTTCCTAGATTCAATCCAGCGAAAGCCTAGAAAGGCCCCGGCATTTTCAAGATGCCGGGGCCTTTCTAGGTTTTGAGTCATGACCGCCGCCTATTTTGTGGCAGGCTTCAGCGCCAGCAGCATTTCAAATTCTCCTATGGTCTTGTTGGGCTGCACCGAAGTTGCTCCAATCCCTTTGATGGAATTCAGAAGGGTCAAAGTTTCTGGCGGAATTCCACCCTGCTGAGTGGCAGCACTCAATTGATTGATCAACGCCACGGTTTTGTCCATGTCTACGTAGAAGTAGCCGATGCCCTGCTTGGGCAGAGAACTGGTCATGTCCTTAAAGATCTGGCTGCTATCCAACGCCTGAGCGGGTTTGTTGGCGATCGTGTCGGCGGGGCCACCAAAGGTTACGAACAGCGTTCCCTGATCTAGCCATCCATGGCTCACAAACGCGCCCTGTCCGGGAATTGACCACTCCGTTACCTTTTTGCCCTGAAGGTCGCGTTGCTGCACTGGGATTGAATTGCTCTTGGCTAAATTGTCCAGCTTGCTGAGGGTAGCTTCGGCGGTGGAACGATCGCTTGTACCAAGCACCAGCGCACTGCCAAACCCAAGCTGGGCAAACAGTCCTTGTGTCGCCGGAACCAGCCCCAGCCCAAACTCGCCGTTCATCCAGCCAAATACATCTTTGTCTAGATCCAGCCCGATCGTCTTGGTGGTCTGGCGCATTTGATCCAACCCCTTTTGGCTGTCTGGGTTGGCTTTTGATTGTTCAGCGGTTTGGGCCCAGATGCGGCTGATGTCTTGCCCACTCGTCAGGGCAAAAGTCTCGGCTGGAAACTGGCTGATCACTTTGCCGGGGGAAGGTTTGAATTCCAGGGTTTTGGCGTTGGTATCTAGATTTGCCACTGCCTTCAGCCGCAGCCCGGAGCCATCAATTCCCAAGCCACCGACTACAGATTTAACCTGCTTCAGCTGCTCTAGAGCGCCACTGGGTAAGGGCGTAGCGGCGGAGTTTTTGGCGGTCATTTCCTGAACCGCTCTAGCATAGTCCAGTACGTAGAAGCGAGCGATCGGGTTTTGCACTTCAGCACTGCGGTTGAACAAATTGTCTGCATCGGGTTTCGACGCTAGAGAGGGCTGACCCTGAGCGGTGTCGATCGCCTTCTCCACAGTTTGCTTTTCAGGCGACACCACCAGGAAATCCTTCACCATCGCGGTGTAGGTAGAAGATTTCTCCCCTGCAAAGTCGGTAATCTTCACGCCTTTGTAGTCGCTTTCGGTGGCTTTGGTCTTGGCTTGACTGTTCAATTTGCCGGCGAAGGCCAGAGCGTTGCCCTTATCCCGAATTCCCACTACCATCAGCATATTCGTCTGCGACTTTTGCGCTCCTGCCTGGGCTGGCAGCAAGGCCACCATCACGTTGCCTACCCAGGGTTTCAGGTCTTTGTCATAGTTCAGCTGCGTGTCAGCCAACATCCTCTGTTGGAAGTTCTGAATCGAGGTGTTGACAATCTGCCGCGCCTCAGGAGTGCCGAACTGCTCCAACTTTGACCAACTCTGCTGGTCGGTGGAAATGAATGCAGCCAGATAGGCGTTTTCAGGAATCACTTTGGCTGTGGCAAGCGGATTTAAATCTCCCAGAGGGCTTTTGAAATAGAAATAGGCGGCGGCACTTCCCGCCGCCAAAACGCCCAACCCTACTGCCGGGAGAAGAAGATTTTTCGTAGCCATTTTTGATCGCCTCTAGAACATTGAATCTTGAAATGGGATGGACGTGAGCCAATAGCCTCACTCCGCAACTGAGATTCACTCCACAATTCACTCCTTGGTGAACACATCCCGGAACGATCGCATTTCGGATTGAGTGACTTGCGCCGCTACAGATTAGTGGAAATTGCCTGCACCGGACAAGTGGGAATGCACTGTTCGCAGACAATGCAGCGCGATCGAGCAAAGGTCAGCTTTAGCGATTGGGGATCGAGCGACAAAGCCTCAGTCGGGCATACTCCGGTGCACAGACCGCAATGTACGCAGGTATCCTCATCGATCAGAATTTCGCGGCTAGTGAAGGAAATCCCAATGTCTTGCGATCGCATCCAATCTAGCGCTGCATCTAACTGATCAATGTCACCAGATAGCTCCACCACCAGCTTGCCGATTTGGTTAGGCGCAACTTGGGCGCGGATGATGTTGGCGGCCACATTGAAATCTTTCGCCAGTCGGTAGGTGACGGGCATCTGGATCGATCGCTTGGGAAAGGTGAGCGTGACTCGTTTTTTCACAGCAAGAGTATGTTGAAAGGTCTAAAGAATGCCTGAAAGGTGCGACGTTGCAACTCCCATTATCCTCACCCTAGTTTTGGTATTCATATACCTGCCTCACCAAAATTCGCCCTCACCCTAAATCCCTCTCCCAGAGCAGGAGAGGGACTTCGATCGATTCCCCTTCTCCTTCCTGGGAGAAGGGATTGGGGGATGAGGGTCAATTAATCATTGGTGTTTTAAGTATGTTATTACCTTAGCTTTCTCTGGAGGAGAAGCGATTATCTTGAGCGTCAAGCGAATTACATAAGCGGTTGCCAGTCCATCCTTTGTGCGATCGCACTGGTATTCGATCACACTACTGATCAATGCGTTCTTGTGTAACTAGCTCATGTTCTTACACAAGATATCAATGGACTTTTTTGGATTGACGAACAAGCTTTGTCAATTGCTCTGCCTCAATATTCTGTAGGCGGTATTTTGTATACGATCGCTCCCTCTCACGTACAGAAACGCTGTATTGCAGGTTACAATTTTTAACTCGCTAAATTTGGATAATAAGCCCACTTCTTCTCAATCAGTTCAAGGTGTACAAGCACCTACTATCGAAATACATTTATGTCGAATCGTCGTGATTTTCTCCTTGGCAGCGCTGCCACTGCTGCTGCCGCTACCCTGCTGCCCAGAGCGATCGCCCAAGAAGCTCCACCGACTCGTCCCGAAATGGCTGCGATGAAGCAAGGTTATGTCGGGCAGTATCAAGGCGGCGTGTACCTGCTGCCTGCCAACGATGAAACCGTGCAGTGGGGCTGGTTCAACAATGCTGAACCGCCTCGCGCTCGTATCAAGTCCGGCGATACGGTTGTGATGGAAACGATGATGGCGTCGCTCAATCAAGTGCTGCCAGGAGTATCGATCGAAGAAATTACTCGATTGCGGATCAATAATCCCGGTCGCGGCCCGCACTCGGTCACTGGGCCAGTTTTTGTCGAAGGCGCAGAACCGGGAGACACGCTCAAGGTTCGCATCAATCGCATTGTGCCGCGCAGCTACGGCTCAAACTGGAACTTACCTGGAAACCTAAACCTGGGGCAGTTTCCTACCCTATTTGCCGAGCCACAGGTGAAACACTTCTATTTGGATCTCAAGCGCGGCACTACCGAGTTTTTGCCAGGAATTAATCTGCCCGTGCGTCCGTTTCCCGGCATTATTGGTGTGGCAAGAGCCGAAAGTGGTCAATACAGCACGGTTCCACCCGGCCCGTTTGGCGGCAACCTGGACTGTCGCGAACTGGTCGAGGGTACAACGATCTATCTGCCCGTGTTTGTTGAAGGAGCGCTGCTGTGGTCGGGTGACTCTCATGCCGTGCAGGGCAATGGGGAGATTAACCTAACAGCGATCGAGACAGCCTTTAGCGAACTTAACTTGACGATCGAGGTGCTTAAAGGGCAGCGACTCTCCTGGCCGCGCATCGAATCAGATACCCACTGGATCACGGTGGGCTACGATCGCGACCTCAACATCGCCTTGAGCATCCTTGAAGAAGAAACGCTCAAGTTTCTTGCCGACTCGAAAGGGATGAGCAGCACCCAGGCACGGCGCTACATGGCAGATTACGGCGACTGTCGAGTGGCGGAAGTGGTCAATCAACTGAAAGGCGTGTACTGTATGCTGCCAAAGCAGCCGACTCCCGTACTTGCGCCCAATCCCGTCACCGATACGACAGAGAGCTTTGTGACGTACTCAATCAACGGCGATGCGATGCAGGCGATGAACACGGCGGCGCTCGGACTGATTAAGCGCTTGCAGGAAATGAAAGGCTTATCAGCGCTTGATGCCTACTCACTAGCGAGTTTGGCGATGGATACGCGCATTGGTCGACCGGAGGCAGGGGCAAAGAGCATACACTGCCTGCTGCCCAAATCGCTGTGGGTGAATGGATAAAGTTGGCTGCTGCGGGCGTTAAAGTGGAGAGCTGACAGGGTTCAGATAAAGGGCGATCGCCTCTTACTTGTATAACCAACATCAATTTGTTGATCTTTAAGTTACACAAGATGCGATTGCTCAAATTTTCTCGTTTGCAGTATCTATTCTGCTTCTGTCGCCATTTGAACTCGCTGGAAAGCGGCTACTGACTAGCGTTTACTGGCTAGCGTTTCGATTTCAAGGCAAACGTTTCCCTACATACTGACTGCGGGCTTTATGTAATGCAATTCACCTCTCGATTCAGCAACGCCGATAAAGCTAGGCTGAGAGAACATTCCATAGACCGATCGGTCTGAATTTTCTAGAGAGATCTACAAATGCTCTGGACTCCGCTCCACGATCGCCTGCAACGCATCCTCAAGCAGCGATCGCTGTTGCCCTCGACGGCGCGGGTTCTGGTCGCTGTCTCTGGAGGACAGGATTCCCTCTGTTTGCTGAAGCTGCTGCTGGATTTGCAGCCAAAGTGGAGCTGGGAGCTGGCGATCGCGCACTGCAATCACCGATGGCAGCACGACTCAGGAGCCGTGGAACTGGTGCGGCATCTAGCGCAAACCTGGCAGCTTCCTTACTTTGAGGTGACTGCTGAAGTTGTCTCTCTCCGCGAGGCTGAGGCGAGGCAGTGGCGTTATGAGGCATTGAAGACGATCGCTGCCACTCAGGGCTATGGGTGGATTGTCACGGGACACACCGCCAGCGATCGGGCTGAAACCCTGCTCTATAACCTGGTGCGCGGCAGTGGCTCGGATGGACTGCAAGCTCTAGCTTGGCGACGGGAACTCACCCCGACGATCGCCTTGGTGCGGCCGCTGCTGGAAGTCAGTCGGGCGGAAACGGCGCAGTTCTGCGAAGCCGCAGGCTTGACCTTTTGGGCAGACCCGCACAACCAAAACTTGGCCTACGCCCGCAACCGAATTCGGCTGGAACTGCTGCCCTATCTAAAAACTCATTTGAACCCACAGACAGAAACTGCCCTGGCCCAAACTGCCGAACTGCTTCAAGCGGACGTGGACTGTCTGGAGCAAACCGCCGCTCAACTGTTACATCGATCGCGCCATCCCAATCAACCCTGGCTTGACCGCACTCTCTTGCAACCTGCTCCCCTGGCTTTGCAACGCCGCGCTGTTCGGCAATTTCTCCAGACCATTCTCCCGAGCGCTCCCAACTTCGAGCACATCGAAAAGCTGGTGAGCTTGCTGAACGCGCCGAACCACGCCCAAACCGATCCGTTTCCTGGAGGCGCGATCGCTCGTGTCGAGCATCCCTGGATTTGTTTGGAAAAACGGGACTGATTAGACTGATCAAACTTAGACTGATCAAACTGGGTCTTTCTGCTGCAATTGAGTTCGCCAGTGGCGAACGCGATCGCCCAGTTCCCCCGCCAACCACTCGTCGTATTGGGGATAAATTGGCAGACGTGGCACGAGTTCCCAGCCCTCTCGCCCCAGAGTCCTGGCTAGATTTGCATGGTCAGGATGGAGATAGTCCGGGTTCACTTCATCGTAGGGACTGATGCCTCCCAGATCCCGCGCCCCTGCTTCCAAGCAGGCGAACAAGTGCGGCTCAGACTGAACCAGGTTCGGGGGAATTTGCAGCATGATGTCCGATGGCAGAATCTGCCGAGCCAGGTCGATCGCCTTCAGCAACTCATCCGCACCGCAAGCCTGGCCGCGATCGCGCTCCTGCTGTCCAGGGCTGTAGGGTTGCAGGATCACTTCCTGAATGTGACCCCAGCGTTGATGCACGTGAGCGATCGCTTCTAGAGTTGCGACCCGATCGTCCCATCCCTCACCAATTCCCAGTAGCAACCCTGTAGTGAAGGGAATCCGCAACTCTCCCGCCCAGGTAAGTTGCTGCAAACGTACCTCTGGCAACTTACTTGGCGCGTGGCGATGAACGGTTTGAAGCAGCGCTGGCGTGATCTGCTCCAGCATTAATCCCATTGAAACGTTCACCGTCTTGAGCTGCGCCATCTCCTCAAAGCTCAAGATGCCCGCGTTGGTGTGAGGCAGAAAGCCCAGCGATCGAGCTAATTCACAAATCTCGTAGATCTGGGCAAGCCATGCAGCTCGACGGGGACTCTGGGGATGCACTTCCCCACTCAGCACCAAAATTTCGATGACCCCTTGAGAAACTAGCGATCGCAAACGCTGTTCCGCCGCCGCGAGCGATAACCAGCTATCTCGACCTGGATCGACCCGAAAGTTACAGTAGGTGCAACGGTTGAAGCACTCATAGGTGGGAACCAGCGTGTAGGCTGGGCTGTAGGTAACGATGGAGGAGCCGCGATCGTCCGCGCTCCCACGGGTGACAGACTGCCCGAACTGCTTTATTCCCCACACCAAAACTTTTCTCGACCCATGCAGCTACGCTTCTTAGCGTAGACGTTCTTGACGTGAGTTTTCACTGTGTTCAGGCTGATTTGCAGCAGCTTAGCGATTTCCTGATAGCTATATTCCTGCCGCAGCAGCCGCCAAACTTCGGTTTCCCGCTCGGTCAGGTCAAACTTCTGCTGCTCGATTTGGACTTCCTGGTGCAGCGCTTTTGTGCAGTTTTCCAGAAAAATCAAGATATAGGCGGGACGATCGTCCCGCAGTTGCGCCGATCGTGCCTCGCACTCTTGGCTCGGCTGGAACGCCGTCAACCAACGGGCACTGACACGCAGGGTTTCTCTGGAAACCTGATGCTCCAGGACGATCGGCTTGTCACCACTCCGCAGCAACCGATGACCCACTTCAGAAATCGCCGTGGGGAGTTCCGCAGACCCAGCCGCCAGCAGACGCAAACATTCCTTGGCTTTCTGGTTGCAGTAGACGGGCTGAAGCCCACGGGACAGCACCATCACCCCTTGGGGCAAAGATTCTAGTAGGCTGCTCCAAAGCCAATCGAGGTTGCAGTCGGGCTGACCTGAGGGCTGCCGTCCACTCCCTTGCCCAAAGCGGGTCGCCTTGCCTGGCCCAACTCGACTGTGCAGAGAGCGACGGTTGAAAGAAGCACTGACTACGATCGATTCTGCGGAAGCTGAAACTGTAGAAACCGGGAAAGAAGCTGCCATGACCGAATTCCTCAACTAGCTGAGGTCATTCTGCCCTCCGGCTTTGTGAACTCACAATGAGTAGCCCGCAACCCACTCCACGAGCCAGAAGACTAACCATCTAACCCGCATTTCAGCGAAGTATGCTGAAGCAAGGTGAAGTTTTTTCACTTCGCTGCTTCAGAAGTGCTTAAATGAACCAGTGCTTAAATAAACCATGGTTCAACGGAGTCCACGAGTTCACTAAGCAAGCTCCCTGAGCTGGCTGATTGAAGCTGATTGGATATGCTGCGATCGAACAGCACCTTTGAGCCAAGATGATCTGAGTCAAGACGATCCAGTTGATCAGGGTGCTGGGTTCAAGTGTCGCTCCACTATAAGATCGATCCGCGTCAGGTGAACATCTCATTTGAGCGCATTCAATCTGAAGTTCCAATGCCTACTCTCTAGACAATTGGTATCTGAATTTACATTCTCCAGTCAGCGCCTCTGAAAGTATTCACCCCAACGAGTGGTTCTGGCTTGGTTCTCTAGCTGAGAGAAACTTCTGAAATTCGTTAAACGCTCTTGCCTAATGAACGTCTCAAAATATGCCAACCTGTGCGAATCAATGCAGCCGATCGACCTAGATCGGTTCTTTCCCCTGGAACAGCAGCGTCTCTACGTCTCTGTCATGATGCGGCGGGGCGGGCTGACGCGGCGACGGGCAGAATACTTCGTGCGGCTGTGGGCCTATCTACTGCTGAAGCAGTCTCAGGGGAATGCTCAACAACTCCAGCCTCTACTGCAACTGGTGCCCCTAGAGGATTGGGTAGCCTGCACCCATCGCGAAGCTTCGGAATTGTTTTATGGCAATCAAGATCGAGGCAGCGATCGGGCGGCGGGGATGATGATCGATCGGCTGGCAATTCTAGGGCTACTAGAGAAGCAGTTCGATGGGCAATCGCTGTCCCTTCAGATTCGTCCCATTCCCGAAATGGCCCCTGCGATCGCCGAATGTCCGCCCGAACCCGTCAAGCTAATAGCTGACCAGTTCAATCCCCGCACCGATACAATCCCCTCTGCAAACTTGCTGGTGCAAAGCTGCGGCGAATTGGTCAAGGACACTGCTACTACCTTTCAAAAGATCAAGGGAATCCTTCGGGCCTGGGCAACTCAGTATCCCAAAGGAATGCGTGTGTTGCGCCGATCGGACAATGCCAATGTAGTGGCGGTTTATGCACTGTTTCCGGTTGCCAGTGAATCTGAAGGATTTTTCTCTCAGCCGCCCAGCAAAAGCTTCTACCTCACTACCGAAAGCGACACCGATCCCTTCAAGATGGCAGCGCTGGGTGCACCAGACTGTTTTGCTGCTTATATTCGCCTTTGGGCGATCAACACGGCTTACATCCGCAGTGAGAGTATCTATTTGATGCTGGAGGATACCCGCCAGACGGTGGTTCAGATGCAGGCGGATTTT
The DNA here is from genome assembly GCA_036703905.1 of Thermosynechococcaceae cyanobacterium. GTDB lineage: Bacteria > Cyanobacteriota > Cyanobacteriia > Leptolyngbyales > Leptolyngbyaceae > DATNQR01. Next base: position 7,483 of record DATNQR010000096.1, on the reverse strand, counting down.
CCCAATCTGTGCGACATCTACACCTTGATCATTCACCCAATGCACGAGCAGCTACGGATTGCGGTCGGGTTTCAGAAAACTTTCCAGGACACTCAGCGTCCCCACAGTTGGGGCTATTTGGCCCTGGACAATTATGTGGAAACTGACATTCGTAAAGTAGTCAATAGTCTGAAGCCTAGCTTAGACACGGACAAACCCTGGCCAATGCGGAACTGAGCCTGCCAAATGGGGTACTCAGACTGGAGCTATCCCTCAAAAATGCAATTGCAGATACGCCCGATCGATCGCCCTTATATTAAGCTGTGTGCGAATTGCCTTAGCTTCACCAAAGCCCTGAAATACAATGAGTTCAGGCACTCGGGAATCCTGTGGAGGTGTTGAATGCTCGTCATCCTCATCGAAAATCAGCTAATTCCTCCCCATACCGTTTGTCAAAGCTGCCTGCTTGCTGACCAAGGCGGCCAACCCCGATGGCGAGGTGGCAAACTCCGGTGTGGTCGTGCGATTCACAAGCTTACCGAGCAACACCCAGAGCAATATGAGTGCCAGATGGGGTTTCGGGTAGCAAGGATCCAATGACGAGAAGCTCTCCAAAACTGCAAGCAGTGAAGCGTTAGTCTTAATTAGCGGAAGACTACCTGTGATCGCCTCCATAGCTCCAAATTAGCTACACCAGAATTTGGATAGGGTGCAGGCAGGTGTGACAGGCAGGTGCGGCTCAATCGTAAGGCGTTGATCTTGACAGGCTGTAAAAGGTCGCGATCGGACAATCCCTTCTAGAATGGAGATTGAGATTTGTATCACTTCTGTTAAGAGGAGTAACCTATGGCTCCTGCGGTTCTGATCGAAAACCTGCAAAAGCGCTACGGCTCAGTGGAAGCGGTCAAAGATGTGTCGTTAAGTATTGAAGCGGGGGCGATCTTTGGCTTGCTTGGGCCCAATGGAGCCGGAAAAACTACTACCCTGCGCTGCCTCTGTACCCTTGTGGAGCCAGATGGCGGACAGATTGCGGTTTCTGGTGTTTCTGCGATCGACCAACCCAAGTTGGCCCGCCAAAAGCTTGGCTACGTTGCTCAGGAAGTCGCTCTGGACAAAGTGTTGACTGGGCGAGAACTGCTGCAACTGCAAGCCGCGCTCTATCATTTACCTCGTCAGGTCGGCCGCGATCGCATTGATACGGTTCTTGCTCTGCTGGGGCTGCAAGAATACGCTGACAAGAAAACCGGAACCTACTCCGGCGGCTTGAAAAAGCGATTGGACTTAGCGGCGGGGCTACTGCACCAGCCTGATGTTCTGGTGCTGGATGAGCCAACTGCTGGACTGGATATCGAGAGTCGCTACGTCGTTTGGGAATTCCTACGCCAGATCCGATCGCAGGGAACTACTGTGCTAATCACTAGCCACTATTTAGAAGAAATCGACGCGCTAGCTGATCGAGTTGCCATTATCGATCGCGGCCGGGTTATTGCTGAGGGCACACCTTCTGAACTGAAAGATAAGGTGGGGGGCGATCGCATTACCCTGCGGATTCGAGAGTTTGCCCCGCTTGAAGAAGCCGAAAAAGCAAAATCTTTGCTTCAGTCCGTCTCTGCGGTTCAGGAAGTGATTATCAATGGCGCACAGGGCAACTCACTCAATCTGGTTGTCTCGCCCCAAAGTGATGCTTTGCTGATGGTGCAGCAAGTCCTTCAGCAAGCCGGACTGCCCACCTTTGGCATTGCTCAGGCGCGTCCCAGCCTGGATGATGTCTACCTAGCCGCCACCGGACGAACGCTATTAGATGCTGAACTGGAGGCATCTGGTAGCCGCGATGCCAAAGCAGAGCGTAAACAAGGCATGCGCTAGTTAAGCAGCTTGCCAGTTGAGCCATCTAGTTGAGCAACTTTTCAACTTTTATAAGCAATATAAACAATCGACTCCTATGAGCAGTACTCTCACTCCTTCCAATCTCGATCGCTCCGCTTCTGCAACGATCGCTCCCTCCAGTTCTATTGGAGACTTTTTGCAAGAGACGATCGCGCTCACCCGTCGCTTGTTCATCCAGCTTCAGCGTCGCCCCTCCACTCTGGCAGCCGGGATCATCCAACCGCTGATTTTCCTGGTGCTGTTTGGATCGTTGTTCCAAAATGCACCCCAGGGTTTTCTGGGCGGCGATGTCACCTACAGCAGGTTCATTGGGGCGGGGATCATTGTTTTTACAGCTTTTGGCGGAGCGCTGAATGCTGGCTTGCCTGTGATGTTCGATCGCGAGTTTGGCTTCCTGAATCGTCTGCTAGTTGCGCCCTTGTCTTCCCGCTATTCGATCGTGGTAGCTTCTGCTATCTTCATCACGACCCTGAGCTTGGTTCAAACTGCCGCGATCGTGGTTACAAGTGCTTTCTTGGGCGCAGGGTTGCCAAACGCGCTGGGTTTAGCTCTGGTAGCTCTGATTGTTCTGCTGCTGGTGCTGGGAGTAACGGCTTTGAGTTTGGGGTTGGCCTTCACCCTCCCCGGTCACATTGAACTGATCGCTGTGATCTTCGTGACCAATTTGCCGCTCCTGTTTGCCAGTACTGCGCTGGTTCCGCTCTCCTTCATGCCGCGCTGGTTGCAAATCGTGGCGACGCTAAACCCACTAAGCTACGCGATCGAGCCTATCCGCTACGTCTACCTCAACTCCGACTGGAGTTTCGGCAGTGTGATCATGCAAGCACCTTGGGGAAATGTGACCCTGGGCGAGTCGCTGTTGATTCTGGCGGGTTTCACCATCGTCGCCCTCCTCAGCATTCAGCCCCGCCTCCGGCGATCGCTGGCATAGTGCCTGGGATTTTCCTAGCGCACGTACAGGTAGTATGTAGCCATAGGAATGACAGTAGCGGCAATTAGGAAACCGATCACCCAGACCGTGGCATTGCTGGACTTGGTATCCTCCGGCGTTGCAAACGTTCCCTCGACCTGCACCGTATCCTTGAACTCCGGCGGGCCTGGATCAGCGTTGCCAGACAAGACTGCAACTAGGCGATCGCTGGCTCCCAGAAACGCCTGATTATATTTGTTATCTTCCTTGAGGGGAATCAGCACTGTCTCCTCAGTCACGCTGCGGGCAATCTCGTCCGTCAGTTGCGTCTTGACTTGACTACCCACGCGAAGGGCGGTGTCGTTGGTCAAGTTGTCCAGCACTAGCAAAACCTGTTTCGCTTGAGCCTCAGCAGTGGGAAACCACTTCTCAAACAGAGCGTTGGTAAGACTTTCTGCTGTTTCTTCGTAGTCCAAACGGTGAACTGTGACCAAGCGAACTTCGTCCCCAGTTCTGGCGGCCAGATCAGCCAAAGCCGTGTTGATTTTGCCCTCAGTGGTGCGGCTCAAAATCTCCGCTTTGTCGATCGCCCAAGTGTCTACTGGGGGCACGGCGGGAAAATCGTAGACTCCAGTAGCCAAAGCTGGAGCGGCGATCAGTTGGGCTAGCAGCACGGCGATCGCGACGACCTGAGAGAGGCGCTGGAGCAGGAGTTTCCAACCTGAGAGTGGATGCAGGAACAAATTCATAGGGATAAATAATAAACTGGATTAGGAGAGATTTCTCCAGAATAGTACGCTTGAAACCCAGATGCATCGGTTGATTTTGTTTTCGCTGAGAACTAGCTAAGAGCTATGGGGCGCTCAAGCTTATCTCCCCTGATAGAAGCCACCGAGGTTAAGGTAAGTTAGCCTAGCTTGAGTAGTAGGGTGGAATTGGATAGAAGAATCACTGTAGTCCTCCTTACTAGGGGATAACGATAGTCTGGATTCTGTGCTCGATCTAATTTGTCCTACCTACTCAGAAGCTCTTGAATCAGATCCGACTTTAGGCCCAAACCGTTTCTTGACTCGTCTAGAAGTGGCTTTGTGAAGCAATGGAGCTGCCAGGGGAGATGCTTGAAGCAATGTTATTACTGGAATTATAGGGCCAGGTGAGATGGCGCAATCAAGAGCTTGGAGCGCAGCAAATATGGATGCAACCCAGACCGAAGTTCAACTGATTAAAACACAGCCAGAAGTGAGGCAGTTCAAAACTGACACCCAGGAGGTTGTTGCTCCCCATGGGGTTTTGTTCTTGATTCCGGTCGGTTTTGCTTGTGCCTGGGCGATTGCGGTGGCTCTGTCGAGCGCTCCCAAACTGTCGCGGGAGAAGAAGCTTTCTCTCAAACGCCACTCCAAAATTCCCTGCCGTAACTGCCAGTTTTACAACAACAATCCCTACGTTCGCTGCGCCATTCGTCCTACAGATGCTCTGACTGAGCAGGCGATCGAGTGTTCCGATTTCTCCGCCCCAAATCAACAGGGTCGTTCCAGCTAGGATCAAGGGTCAATCTGGGGAAAAGCGAGGAAGAGAGAAGCAGATGTATGTGTTGATTGGCGGTGCAGGTTTAGTGGGGTTGGGACTGGCCCAACGTCTGGTGGATCTGGGGCACACCGTAGCGATCATAGATGTGGACGCAACTGCCTGCCGCTATGCCCGCGAACGAATCGGAGTGATGGCGTTTCAGGGCAGTGCCGTCAATACAGAAGTGCTACTGGAGGCGGGAATTCGTAAGGCCGATGCGCTGGCGGCAGTGCTGCGGGACGATCCCCTGAATCTGGCGATGGTGACGCTGGCCAAGCACTACGGCGTACCTCACCTTTTGGTGCGGATGCGTCACCGCGACTTTGCTGAACCATACCGATTGGCAGGTGCAACCCGCGTGGTGAATGCGATCGATCTGGCTGTGTCCACAATGTCTAACGCGATCGAGTATCCCCAAGTGGAATCCATGATGCACTTTGAGCAGGGACAGATCGAGGTGTTGAAGCTGGCGATTCCTGAGAAATGTCAGGTGGTGGGACGCAGACTAGCAGAGATTGCCCAAGACTCGCGCTTTCCCTCCGGTTCTCTGATCATCGGCTATCAACCCCACGCGCACATGGATCTGGAGATTCCCAACGGCAACACAGTTCTAGAACCCGAATCCACAGTGCTGATCGTGACGAAACCAGGAACACTGCACGAGATTATCGATTTTCTGCAAGGAGGACGGGAGGAATAATTGAGCGTGAGTCGTTTCGACGCGCTCATTACAGTTGAATGACTTTATCCTATGACTGGCAGCATAGCTGGGATGAGGAACGATCGTGAACTCCCTAATCCCACTTGAGGAAGTTCCACTCAACGGTGGTGCGCTGGGAACTATGGCCTCTGAAGCTTGATGCGAGGCTAGAGGCGAGACTCGCCTAAATGCTGGCAGCGTGAACCTAGAAAAGAAAAAGACAAACAAGCTGCGGTTTTTGTATTCCTTTACTGGAACAGTCTCGCGTGAATCGGTGTGAGGATTCCCCAGAGTGACCTATAGCTTGTTTGTCTTCAGTTCATTCACCTGTTATTGCAACTATATTCAGGTGATTTGTCATCCCTGTGTTTCGAGCATGAACTTATTGTCACAGCCCCCGACGATCGTCCCTCTTTCCCTCTTGCAAGGGAAGCTCGACTGTTGCTGATGTTGTTGATCGACAAAATTGGACGATCGCCATGACTATAATTGGAGCAACTTAATCTGCTCTCTATCCTGCTTTTCCTATGGGTACTCCTCTATTTGCAATTTACCAGTACGTTTCTCAGGAAGAACAAAAAGTTCCTGGATTTCTTGCCATTAGCACTGCGCCTGCCAACGTAGAAGACCAGGAATTACAAGATTCAGACCCGCTCAGAGCAAAAGATCCGCAGCTCTTGGAGGGTGTTCAACTGCTGCCAACCGGGAGCGCTATCCAAGCCGTAGCAGAAGCTTTGTACCAGCAAACTAACCAGGGCACTACTACCGCAGAACTCGTAATTGCAGTGCATGGCTACAACACCTCGATCGAGGGTGTGAAGTGGTGGTATCGAGAGATTTGGAGCTATGTAAACCGCGATCCCAATATGCGCTCAGAAAGGGCCGTGTTTCTGGGCTATCGTTGGCCATCTGAGCAGGTCGGCGTGCTTAAAAACTTCACTAAAGCACTACAGTCTTTGCCAGTCATTCTAGCTTTTCTGTTGTTTGGTGGCCTCACGGGAGCGATCGTATCCTGGCTGAAATTCAGTCAAATTACTTTCATCTTTGTTTTGAGTGTATTTTTTGTTTCGATCGTTCTGGCAATGATGATCCTGAGATTAATTGTGTACTTTCGGGACTCCTATCGAGCTACCAACTTTGGTGTTCCTGACCTGGTGGAAATCCTGCGTCAGTTGAACAAAGCCCTTAAGGATAAAGTGGAGCCTAATAGCATTCAGCTAAACTTCATTGCCCACAGCATGGGCGGCTTTGTGACGACTAATACGGTACGAATCCTCTCGGATGTCTTCGATCCGGGTTCCGTTGGCTACATTGATGCCAGTGGAAAAGCGCCGATGGCGACGATCGGAGATGTGTTTCGTTTGGGGCGATTGGTGTTGGCTTCGCCAGACATTCCTGCTCGTACCCTCATCACCGGGCGGGCAAATTTTTTGCGATCGTCCCTGCGAAGATTTGAGGAATCCTATCTCTTCAGCAATGAGGGCGATCTCGCGCTGCGTCTTGCTTCAACTGCTGCCAACTACTTTAGCTATCCCACCAATCGACAGATCGAAGGCCACCGTCTAGGCAACGTTACAGTGCGCCCCGGTCGAAAGGCAGATGATCCGAACTATGGCGTGGTCAACATCGGGACGATCAACAGCGAAACTGCCGATTCTCGCTTGATTCGTCACCTGGAAATCAACACTTTGACCCGCAGCGTCACGCTGGATCAACTTCAAATTGCGGGCGACGAAGACGAGGAAGATTTGTGTGATACTTTCACCTGTTTTGATTGCACGAACTATGTCGATCGACGCTACCGCAACGGCAAAACATTACAAGAACAAAATGTTCTGAGCTATCGCTTCGATCGGTTTCCACCCTTTCTTTCTTTCCTCAATTTATTCGTCTATATTCGACTTCTGTTTACCTGGTTGACTGGGCAAATTGACGTTCATGGAGGTTATTTTGAAGGAGAGTTTTCCAGAGAATTGATCTACAAGCTGGCGTTCTCTGGATTTCGTGATTTCTTACTAACGCTGAATGGCTCGGATGCTCCAGCAGAGGTGAGAAAAGTTTTGGATGAGCTAGAGCAAAAAATTACTGTTCTGGAGGGTGAATACCAAGCGCTTCAGCAGAACAGTGGAAAGCTTAAAGAACTCGAAATTGAGATTGATCGTCTCCACCTGCGCCGCTCTATCGTTCTGTTTGAGCGCTTTTCAGCTAAGTGCATTCAGAAGAAAATTCAAGTTGCGTTTTCGCCCAAGCATTACCAGGGAGACGTGATGCAGAGTAGTCTACCCCAGACCCCACAGCCTTCTGAGGTAGAAACTCGTGATTGACTTTACTAGATCCCTAGAATCTCAAAGATCCCAGGGATTTCGTGACTACTCAGGTTTAAATTTTAGTGATATTTCAAGAGATATGAATTAGGGACAGTATAGGGTTTGAGAGCTTGA